>JANXQZ010000562.1 GCA_025353235.1 Bryobacterales bacterium | reverse complement strand
CCCAGGTGCGAGCGCGCAGGCCGAACACCCGCTTACGGGCCGGAAGATCGCTCCCGTGATGGGGTATGCAGGAGCCGAGTGGCTGGAACGTTCCGAGCGCGAGAAAGAAGAAGCGCCCGAAATGGCCATTGAGGCATTGGGCGTGCTGAAGGGCATGAGCGTGGCGGACATCGGCGCTGGTACCGGCTATTTTTCCATTCGATTGGCGGCAAAGGTGGGCTCCACGGGCCGCGTTTATGCGAACGATGTTCAGCCGGAAATGCTGGCTCGCATTCGGGAGCGGACAGCTAAGCTCCACTTGACCAACATAGAAACGGTGCTCGGCTCCGAGGCTAACCCTAAGCTGCCGGTCGGCAAGATGGATATCGTGCTGTTGGTGGACGTCTATCATGAGTTCTCGCAGCCCCAACGCATGCTGGACGCAATCCGAACGTCCTTGAAGCCTGAGGGCAGACTGGTGCTGCTGGAGTATCGCAAGGAGGACCCGACCATTCCGATCCGGCCAGACCATAAGATGAGCATCCCTGAGGTTCGAACGGAGGTAGAGGCCCAGGGCTTCAAAATGGATAAGGTTCTGGACACGCTGCCTCGGCAGCATATTTTCTTCTTTATCAAAACACCCTAAGCTGTGTACGTTCTCTCTGGAAGTGATAGAATCAGATCAAACTATTGCTTGCAACCCGAACTTCCGGCTTGCGTCTATTGAGTGGAGCGAGTAAGGGAACCACGGTAAATGACAGCTGAGCACGAAAATATGACTTCCTCATCAGCACCTGAGCTCCGAGGCGCGGGAAACCCCGATATTCATCTGCAACGGCTCTTGATGCCCGATGTCGAGGAGCCTTGGTATCGGTCTTTCTTCCATAACATCAAGGAACTGATCAACCCCCCCAAGCTGCCCCCCTTGGAGCTTACCTCCACTCCGGTACCGGTTCAAGACATCTGGGGATTTTATGGCGGCCAGGAGAAAAGGGCCGGTTTCACATCGCTTCTGATCCACGTGGGCGTGGTAGCCCTGGCTTTTTTGATAGGGACGAACCGAGCAGTTCAGCAGGCTGTGAAGGATCATATTACGCTAATCGCGCCCGATCTTGCTCCGTATAAGCCCGCGCCTGTCAAAAAAGATGTAAGGGGCGGCGGCGGAGGGGGTGGTGATCGCTCTCCCACACCTCCGAGCAAAGGCAAGCTTCCGAAGTTGGCTGACAAGCAGTTCGTTCCTCCCATGGCTGTGGTTCATAACGAACATCCAAAGCTGGTGATGGAGCCGACGTTGGTTATTCAGCCTGACGCAAATATCCCGCGCGTGGATATGGCGCAGCTTGGCGACCCTCTTGCTAAATCCGGCATTGCCTCGAATGGGCCCGGCGCTGGAGGCGGAATCGGTTCGGGTCCTGGCGGCGGAGTTGGATCTGGTAGGGGCGCTGGTTACGGCCCAGGCTCAGGTGGGAACATCGGCGGCGGCGCTTACAAGATTGGTGGCGGCGTGTCTGCTCCTAGCGTGCTCTATAAGGTGGAGCCTGAATACTCGGAGGAAGCTCGCAAAGCGAAATTCCAGGGCACGGTGGTGCTCTTTGTGGTTGTGGATGAGAAGGGCAACCCGAAAGACGTGAAAGTGCTTCGAGCTTTGGGACTAGGGCTTGATCAGAAAGCGATCGAAGCCGTCGAGAAATGGAAATTTCGGCCGGGCATGAAAGACGGGCACGCCGTGCCAGTCCAGGCCACGATCGAAGTTAACTTCCGGCTGCTCTAACGAGGGCAGCGGCCCTATTTCTTGGTAGCAGTAAACGTGCCGCTTCCGACGGTTCCGATCTTTACCGTTCCTTTCATTGTCTTATCCCCGGCCAGCGTGCCGGTGTAGACGGCAGTGACTGTATCGCTATCGGGGGCCACATCAAACCTGAACTCGACTTTGTCCCCTGTGATGGTCCCCTTCACCTTAGCCTCACCCATAGCGCCTGAGTAAGTTCCCGTGATCTGATCCCCAGTCTGTTTAAGAACGAACGTGGGGGTGCCGCTGCCGACATCAAGTTCGACGGTAGCGTTCCAAGTCCCAGAAATATCAGCCGCAAAAGCGGCCATGCTGACGAGAGCAAGAGCGAGTAGTCTGCGCATGTTAAAGCAGTATATCAGGAGAACTTACTTCAGGGGCTCGGCCTTAGCCGACCCGTAGTAGATCGAGTTGAAGAGCAGCTTGTAGGTTCCATGCGGCTGGCCACGGAAGGCAGCTTCCACGCCCAGCAGGAATACTTTGCCTTCTCCCATATCGGCCTCGGCTGCGGCAACTGTGCCTTCCAAATAACCCTGTCCCCACGCCCAGCCGCTGCGCAGCGGTGTCGCATTCGGGAACCAAGCTACCGGTTTGACGCCCTTTGCCGATGCGTCGGGAGCCATGCGGAACACGGGGCTGTTGTCGAAGAACACGTCGGCCGTCGACCCCATGCCGTAGGCAACCGGATTCGTGTTATCGACGCTCACCTGCAAAAGCGAACCCGGAATATAAAACTTCTCCCTTGGCAGCGGCTTCTCCACGCCCGACTGCAGTTTTTCCACCAGCCCGTTACCTAGCGGCAAGCCAAGTAGCTGTGCGAGGCTACCCGAACCACCCAACGTTACGATTGTGCCGCCTGCCTCGACGAACTTCTTGAGTTGGGGTATGGTTTTTTCTGCCGTCACGCGGCCCAGGCGGTCGCGGA
Source organism: Bryobacterales bacterium (assembly GCA_025353235.1). Taxonomy (GTDB): domain Bacteria; phylum Acidobacteriota; class Terriglobia; order Bryobacterales; family Bryobacteraceae; genus JANXQZ01. The sequence goes on along the minus strand of JANXQZ010000562.1, from coordinate 6,909 downwards.
ACTCCTCTGGAATCTCTTCTGGCTTGGGCTGGCGGAAAGCTCGGCCCCCTGATGCGCGGCCTAGCAAGTCGGCACGCGGAATGCCGCCATCGGGAAATACCAGAACATCGAAACGGGTCGCCAAGTTGCCTTCATCAAGGGTCTTCGGATAAACGACCTCAAACGGAAATTCAAACTGCTCGAAGACCCAGCGCAGCCAGCCGGATGTCATGGACCCCCCGTATTGATCCCAAAGTCCGATGCGTACAGGCTTTAGCTTGATGGCGTCGCCCGTGGGCCGGGTCGCCACTGCTTGGACAGTGAGCCCGAGTTGTGTGGCTGCCTTTTCGAGGATCGGCCGGGTTGCGGCGCGGGCGGGCACGTACATGGTTCCAGGTCCTTCCGAGCGGCCAGCGACGGTCATGGGATTCTTCAACCAATAAACTTCGTCGCCGTTCTTCAGCAGACGGTTGATCACCAGAAAGGAGTCGTTCACAGCATGGCTGATCAGGTAACCGGAAGCATTTGCAGGGCCTAAGATGGTGCCAGCGGGAGGCTGCTGCAAGCCGTCCACCTTTTGGAACGGACCGTCGAAGCCCTCCAGGATTCGGTCGAATTTCACGCCCATTTGATAGGCCAGCGTATACCCAGTCACGTCGTAAGGCGGAATAGGGGGACCACCCGGATACTGGAAGTCGTTCGGATGATCCTGGGGCTCGAACATGTCGAGGATATGCGGGCGGAAAGCCTGGGCGGTCTTGATCACCCAAGAGTTGGCAGGATAATGTTTTCCGGCCACATCGAAGGCGGCGGTAGATCGCAGGACTGTGACACCGTTCTTGAGCAGGGTATTCACGAATTTGGTCGCGGTTGGGAAATCGGCCTGATCGGAAGGAACGATATAGCCGCGCGGATCGCGCAGGGCAGGATCGTGGAGGGTAGTGCCGTACAACTTCGAGGGCACGGGCTGGGCGCGTGGATCGAAGAAGGGCGAGCCTTCGGGGGGCCCGTCGACCGCCGCGGTTGCAACAACCCCTCGCTTGGCATCCGCCTCCTTCTCTTTAGCGGCGGCCGCCTTCAACGCCTCGATCCGCTGAGGCGTAACGGTCCAAGTATCCTGGTTGCCTTTTTGAATTGAGTTGCGGCCCATGCGATAGATATTGAACAGAAAGTCCTCACGATATTTCGAAGCCAAATCCAGGACTGCGCGATTAGCGGTCATGGAATATTCAATCGATTGGCGGAAATGCCACGTCTGCGGCGCCACTGGATAGGGCAGATCGCCCGTCGGCAACTGACGGGCCGGGACTAGCGCAAGCTCGAAGGGAGTAGGACTGCCGATAGTCTCGGTAAGCAGCCCGATCATATTGTGGAAATACGTAGTTGTGCGTAGACCGCCGTTGTACCAAGTGGAGTAAGACGCGCCGCTGCGCATGGTGGCACCTGGTTTTCCTTCCTCCGCGAATCGGCTGTGCATGGCTGCGCCCACCATGTCGATCTGAAGCGGAACGAGCGGGTCGAAGTGGTAGTTAAATGGATCGCGAAAGGGGGGGGCGAATAGCACCGCGCCCGCCGGCCCGGTCTGGTGGTGGTTATACATGATTTGCGGGAACCATTCCAGATAGAGCTGGCGATTCAGATTCGTGCTTTCCTTCATCGCGGACATGTAAAAGTCGCGGTTGTTATCATGTCCGATGTACTTTTGCCAGAGGCGCGGGACATCGTTGGGCGGCTTGCGTTTGGCTGGCACGGGCTCCCGCATGTACCAGTTGGAAACAAGTTCCATGCCGTCCGGATTGGCATGGACGGCCAGGATGATCACGTCGTTCAGGATGCGCAGGGTTTCCGGGTCGTTGCGGCTCAGCATCTCATATACGAACTCCATCAACTGGGCAGCGCCTAGAACCTCCGCCGCGTGCAGCCCCCCGTCAATCCAGACAATCGCCTTGCCGTCATGAGCCAGTGCGCGAGCCTGCTCATCGGTGAGCCCTTCGGCATGGGCCAACCTTTGCGCGATGTCCTTGTAGTGGGCCAGCTTCTTGTGGTTCTCAGGCGATGTGATGATCGTCATGAGTTGCGGCCGCCCTTCCTCGGTAAGCCCGATGTCGACCAGTTTCACGCGATCCGACTCCGCAGCCAGCTTCTTCCACCAAGCCGCAAGCTGGGTGTAATTGGCGAGCATATAATCGTCGCCGATTTCAAAGCCGAGAGCTTCCTTGGGTGTGGTTAGCCTGTGAGCGGGAGACTGGGCGTATGCGTGAATAGCAACGGCGAGCGCACACAGCAACACGAATTTTCTGGCGGGAAATTGCATAAGAAGGGTACATGATAACAAAGCACGCCTAACGTGTCCGTCTACGCTTCATTCGTGCCTTAATGCCACCATGGGATCGATGCCTGCCGCCCGGCGGGCGGGCCAGAGTCCAGCTATGAAGGCCGTAGTCAGGAAGATTGCTGCAGCCGTTCCCAGCACGAGCGGATCGGCGGGGTGGACCCCAAACAGCATCGACTGGAACACGTTCATGACTGCTAGCGACAACGCCAAGCCTACGATGAGTCCTGCGCCCACGAGGGCAAACAAATCTTTCGCCACCAGCATGACGATTTCGCCTCTGCGCGCGCCAAGCGCCGCCCGAATCCCGATCTCTTTCGTTCTGCGGGCCACCGAATAGTTCAGCAAGCCGAATAGGCCAATGGCGGCCAACAGGAGGCCCAGGACTGCGAACACGCCTCCGATGCCAGCCAGCAATTTTTCGCGCAAGATGGTATTTCCCATCAGCGTCTGTAGCGGCATAATCTCGCGAACCCGCATGCCGGATCCGATTGCCTGCGCTTCCCGCTCCACGAGCCGCGTCACCGACCCCATGTCAAGTTGTGACCGCACATACAGGGAGAAAGAAGAGCCGCCCCCGACCGGCGCATACACGACGGGTTCCGACCCCACTCGCAAGTTGCTAAAGTTCGTATTCGCCACCACTCCAACCACGGTGAAATGCTTCTTCTGACGGGAAGTCCCGAACTCCCGACCAAGGGGAGCGTCGTCGCTGAAGTATCTCCGCGCGAAAGCACGATTCACGATCACAGGTTCTGGATTAGCTGACTCATCGCCGTGTGAGAAATCGCGCCCGCTCAGCAGTGGAGTCCGAAGCGTGGAGAAGTAGCTGCGGGAGACAGCATAGAAGAACTCGTCCCGCACAGAGGGTGGCTGACCAGGCAAAACGATCTGAACCCACCCATTCTCTCCTTTAAAAATGGCAACGTTCGCTAGCGCGGCACCTTCCATCCCAGGCAGCGCCGCGATCCGGCGCTGCAATTGGTCCATCAGCTGGCGCTTTCCCACGCTCTTCCGGCTTTCCGTATCCGTGTTGATGGTCAGCACCGTTACGCCTTCTGGCTTGAAGCCCGTGTCCACCGCGAACAGATTCCGCAGGCTGAACAGGAAAGCCGCTCCCGCCATCACCAGGCAAAACGCGCAGGCCACTTGGAGGCCTACGAAGAAGCGGCCGAGGCGCAGCCTTCCCCCTTGGCTGGCCGCCCCTCGCAGCACCAGCATGGGTTTGGTCGCCGAAGCCTGCCACGCAGGCTGCATCCCAAAACCCACGGCGGCAAGCGTGGAAACTGCGGCACAAAACAACAGCACTCGGCTGTCCAGAGCGAGTGCGAACCGCACTGGATCGCTCGCTTGGGAAAGCAAGCTCACCAGCGCCGGGGCTGTCCAATAGGCTAATAGCCAGCCTGCTCCGCACGCCAGAAGCGAGAGTAGCAGACTCTCCGTGAGCAGTTGTCTAGCAAGACGCCCTCTGCCCGCGCCCAATGAAATGCGCATGGCCATCTCGGCCGAACGAGCTGTGGATCGGGCTAGCAGGAGGCTGGCCACGTTCGCGCACGCGATCACGAGAATGCCGGCCGCCACTCCCAGCACGATCCACAAGGGGCGCTCGAAGGTTGTTCGAAAGCTGGATGGGCCCGAGGAGCCCGGATGGACGAGCAGCTTCAGCGCGAGAAACTGTTTTACGACCGCGTGCGGCATGGTGGTAGCAAACCTTTTAGCGCGCGCTACCTGGAAATCATGAAATATCGGCTGCAACCGCGCCAGCAACTGCTCGCGGCTGGTGCTGTGGTTAAGACGGCCCAGAATGCGGAACCATCTCCAGCCTGGCTCGGTGAAGGCCGCATTGTCGTACATCATGCAAGGCAACCAAACATCCACGAACTTTCCAGGCTCAATGCCGAAAAATCCGTCCCTTGCCACTCCGATGACGCTATAGCTCTTTCCCTCAATTTGCAGAACTCTGCCCAGGATGGCTGGATCCGCCGCGAACCGGTGACGCCAGTAATCGTGGCTCAACACCGCCACAGGATGGCCTCCCGGAGTGCGATCGTCTTCAGGCGAGAACAGCCGCCCGAGCGCGGGCGACACTCCCGCGATCTCGAATCCGTCGCCCGAGACAAACTGGCGGTCGAGAGCCTCCAGGGCAGAGGTCGGACCGCCAACTCGCGCCTCCACCTGGTTGGAATATCCGAAGGCGGCCAGTCGGGCCGTGGTCCCGGCGGCACTGCGAAGCTGCTGGTACAAAGGGTAACTGAAGCCGTCTGATTCCCGCGGTGTTTCACTCCCTGGCTGGGTTACGCCGGGTGACGCGAGCGTGAATAGCCGTTCCGGTTCCGGAACCGGCAAGGGCCGCAGCATAGCCGCATCGACGATGGAGAAAATAGCCGTGTTCGCACCGATGGCCAAGCTCAGGGAAAGGATCGCCGTAACTGCAAAGACAGGACTCTTCCGCATCCCCCTCCAGGCGTGACGCGTGTCTTGCAGCACGCTTTCGAGGGTGGACCAGAGGCGGATCTCGCGGCTCTGCTCCCGGAGAAGCGTGGAGTTGCCGAAGCGTCGAAGGGCCGAGTGCCGCGCTTCTTCGGGAGATGCGCCGCGCTGGGCCAAGCCTGCAGCTCGGCGGTCGAGGTGATCGCGCATCTCGTCGGCCAGCTCTTCGTCGAGCCGCTTGGGGTGGACGGCATTCCTTAATCTTGAAAACCAAGACATGTGAGCTCCTATTTTCCGTCAACTTCCATTCGGCGGAAATCCATCGAGTCTCCCTTCGGACAACTCTTGAATGGCCAGGGCAATGCCGTAGCCATGCAAGGGCCCCCTGCGTTGAACGACGGTTAAGATGAGCAGATCGAGGGCGGTCTGGGCGGACTTGTTGGATGCCAAATATTACTCCGACGGCTAGGGTAGCCAACTTAGTATACGACATAATCCAGACGCGAAACTGTACCCAGGAACACCGATGCGACATGCGGCATTACTATGGAAGCATGCGCTTTACCACGCTCCTCCTCTTAACAGCGTCACTTGCCAGCGCGGCTGAAACTTACCAAAAGCCGCCCAAAGAGGTGCTGGACGTCTTGAACGCCCCCGCCACGCCGCGGGCTTACGTCAGCCCGTCGCACGATTACATCCTGCTAGCCGATCCGCTGCGCTACCCGCCTATCGCCGAACTCTCCCAGCCGATGTTGCGACTGGCGGGCATGCGGATCAATCCGAAAACGAACGGCCCGCATCGCGCACAGCTCAATACCGCGATGACGTTAAAGCGTCTGGATGATGGTACGGAAGTGCGCATCCAAGCCGGTTCGAGTGCCCGTTTCAGCGCTCCCCGTTGGAGCTTCGATGGCAAGCGATTCGCGTTCACCAATACCACCGAGACGAGCATAGAACTCTGGACCGGTGAAGCCGTCACTGGCAAGACGAACCGAATTGAGGGCGTAAGAGTGAACGGCGTGATGAGTCCGACCACGCCATTCCGGCAAAGCAATCCGGTGTTTCAATGGATGCCCGACAATAAGACGCTCATCGTGCAAACGGTGCCGTCGGATCGCGGCCCAGCACCGACGAAAGCGATGGTCCCGAGTGGCCCACATATTCAGGAGAGCCATGGCCGGGCTGGACCGATCCGCACCTACGAAGACATGCTGAGCAACTCGCATGATGAGGACCTCTTCGACTATTACGCCACCGCGCAGTTAACCTGGGTGGACACGGCCACGGGACGCGCTCAGCCCTTCGGCAAGCCCGCTATTTACGAAGCCGTGCATCCTGCACCCGATGGGACCAGTCTGCTGGTTACGCGCGTACGTCGCCCGTTCTCTTACCTGCATCCGATGGAGGCGTTCCCGAAAGACGTTGAGGTCTGGGACCATTCCGCGAAGGTGCTCTTCAAAGTTGCGAGCTTGCCGCTGGAGGATCGCGTGCCTATCGACGGCGTGCCGGTGGGTCCGCGTGCTTACGAGTGGCGTCCTACTGAAGCATCCACACTGGTTTGGGTGGAGGCTCTGGACGGAGGCAATCCCAAGGAGAAAGCGCCCAATCGGGATCGCATCCTGATGATGAAAGCTCCCTTTCAAGGCGAGCCTGTAGAGATCTTCAAGACCGAGCAGCGCTACCAGGGCATGCAGTTTAGCCAGAACGGCCATCTTGCGCTGGTATCCGATTTCGAACGCAACAAGCGTTTGCGGCGCACCTTCCTGATCGATCCCGACCAGCCTGGGTCCACTGGCAAAGTTCTCTGGAGCAGAAATATTCAGGACCGTTATCGCGATCCGGGCACGCCCATCATGACAGTTGCAAACGGCCAGCCCGTGATCCGCCAAACCGGAAACAGCATCTTCCTAACCGGCCTTGGCGCGAGTTCTAAAGGCGACGCTCCTTTCTTGGATCGGCTGGATCTCGACACGGGAAAATCAGAGCGGCTTTTCCATTCGGAACCCGGCAGTTACGAAGTGTTCGAGGCCATGCTGGACGATGCCGGTTTTGCCCGCACCAGCTACCGCAATCTTTCCGGTGGCGTTGTGGCCATTCACTCAGGCTGGCGCATTTAATGTTTTCAACGGTCAAAAACATCTGGCGCCTGATGCGGGCCGGCAGGACGC
>JANXQZ010000539.1 GCA_025353235.1 Bryobacterales bacterium | reverse complement strand
GTTGCGGATGCCGTTGATCCAGGGCGGCGAGATAAAGCCCCATTGCCCGTCGGGCGTGGGGACCCAATTTGAAAAAGAGAAATGCCGGCCAGGATTCACGAATCCCATCGACAGCCTGCGCCCTTTCGTCGCATTGGTGTCGGGAGGAGAGACCTGCTCCTGGACGGCCCATCCCGCTAGAGAATTCGCGCTGAAAATGCAAGGCACATTGTATTCGTAGCCGTTGGTGTAACAGTAGCCATTAGGATTCGCGTCTGCGCCGGGAACATTGGCGAAAACATCTTGCGCGTTCGATCCGGGCCTGCACTCGCCCGCAAAATCAGCTACGCAAATGCGGAAGCGGTTCGCGTCCGTGATCAACGAACCGGGGCTGCTCATATCGGCCAGGTAGTGGTAACCCGAGAATCCGCTCAAGGGCAGCCGCTTGCGATCCAACCCAGACGGCATGGCGGCCACTTTGAAAACGGAAGAAGTGCCGGGAACGAGCGAAAGATTCATTCCCGAAATCAACCCGACCGGACTGTCCTGGCCTGCGCCATAGGCGGTGTTCAGCGCATGAAAATCCGCCTTCCACACGCGTTCCGAAGCCGGAGCGGTAATCTGGCGAATCGCAGGATACGACTGAATGGTGCCGTAGGTGAGCGCAGCGTTGCTGCCGGCAAACATGGGAAACTCTTGAACGACGCCCGTCTGGGGAGCCGAAGTAACGATTTGGCTGAAAGTCGCGTTCAGCACCGGCGTATAGCCGTTGGCCGAAACGTAGTTGAACAACCCGGGAGAGCTTCCTGGCGCGATGTCGAAATGCGAACCGACTATGCGGCTGTCGCCGATTCGCCAGGCGGTGTCTGTTATGTCTGCGTAACCCAGCGGAGCGAGGCATCCGTAGCTTGGAAACAGCGTTGGCGACCATCCGTCTTTATGAACCATCGCGCCGCTATAGCGCGCATGCGGATCGCAGTAAATCTGATCGCCCCAGAAGCGCATTACGGTGAGCACGATGTCCGTGTCGCTGTTCTTTTGTTTCTTGACGACTACTATTTGCTCGCTGTACGGGATGCCGTCAAGATCGTTGAGGAAATCGCCCTCTTGCAGATCCTGCAAGGAGGAAGTGTTCAAATTCGACGGGTCGCCCTTGAACGGAAACGCATAATGCTCAGTCGGATGAGTCACGACCAGCGTCGATTCCGAGTGAACCCCGCTCGATACGCCTGGGGTAGATATTACAATCGTGGTGGAATCGGCAACACTCTGGATCGCGAATGTTCCATTTAAAGAGGAAAGGTTCGCACCGATGATCTTGATTTGCTCGCCTGGCTTCCAGGAGGTGAATGCGCTCGTGAGCTTTACCGTTGAAACGCCATTGCCAACCGTGACGCTGGCCAAGCCATTCCCAATCTGAAAGGGCGTCCAATAAGCGTAGGTGCTGACCGGTTCGCCCGCCACGCGTATCGTGTTGCACCGCCGTCCCACCGCACCGATGCTGTCGTAAATCATGTTGCTGGTCCAGCGCGTGTCCTGGAGGGGAGGACAGACATCCACATCCATAACATAGGTTGCGTGATTGTCCTGATAAACGCCGCTGCCGCTCAGGGGGGTGCTAAGCGCGGCATCCTGATAGAGCGCGAACGAATTGGCTTGATGCACCGTGGCGCCACCCAGGTGGGGCACCGCTGCCGTTCCTTCCGAACCGCGAGCACACCCCGTGAAGGTGTTTCCTGAGCTGCCGGAACATCGAATCAATTCGGAGTCGATCTTGAAAATTGGCGTTGCGGTAACGCGTGAGCTATCGGCCACGCTGAAGCTGCTGTCGCCCGCTCCAATCGGGGATGTCAAGGTTGTGTCGCTCCAGGAAGCCTTGGCATAGAAATACCCGTTTGCCGACGTGTTGATCACCGTGTTGGTGGTTGCACCAAAGATAAAGAGCGGTTCTCCGTCGATGAACCCGTGGTTGTTTGGGCCTTCATGACCAAGGTCAGTTACTGAACTTGCCGTGCTGATCACCACCGGGGTGCTGTTGGAAGCGAGCGCGATGTTGCTGTCGGTCATTGCGGTATTGTTCTGCCAGATGCCTCCCTTCATTACCTGTGTAAGCTTTAGCTGAAACGGTCCTCCGAGCGGGGCGTTCGGGTTTTTGTTCTGAATTGGGTTGAAAGCGCCGAACTGGTAGGTGCCGCCGCCGTTCGGAGCGAAGTGGCATCCCCCCCAGCGCAGCGGCCAAGTGGTCCAACTTGTCAGCACTTGCTGGATGGCCTGCGTAGCCAGATTGTAACGGACAACAGAGCAAATCCGGTCGCTTCCGCCACCGGAGAAGACGAAAAATTCTCCATAGCCCCCAAGCAGACCTTCAAATACAGGCGGGCTGAAGAGTGCAGGCGTGTAGTAAGACGCCGTGCCGGGGTATTGAGGAAATTCAACGGCTACATCGACTGCCGAGCCGACCGGCATAATATTCGTCCAGCTGAGTCCGTCATCGGCGATCGAGTTCGTCACGTAGCCGCTGGTTCCGCCGACCTTGTAAGGCGTATAATCCCCGGTGTATGTGCCGCGGAACAGCCCGTTCTGATTATTGATCGTTCCGTATAGCGTTTTCGCGTCCGTAGTGCTAAAAGCGCCGTCAGTGGAAACATTGACGAGGGCACCTGGAGAGGGCGCATGCGAATTCATGAAATAGTTGGAAAGAAGCCTGAATTCGCCCGTTCCGTCCACCAAAAGATACAGTCCATGCGGGAACGTGCAAAGCCTGCCCGTCAGCGGAGCTCCTAATAGATTGCCGTTTTTGTCCTTGTAGATGTCCGAGACTTCCAAAGACGAGCAATACAGCTGATTGGTGTTGTCGCCCATGCTGGTTTGGTATGATTGCGCGTAATCGAAAGAAGCGCCGCCTAGTGATGCCGTGCCGCTAGATGCGAGGGAAAGCCGAATGCCGGCCGCATAAACCTGCCAAGGCTGATTGGCCACCTGAAAGGAAATGGCCTCCGCCGTCGTTAGTTGGCCGGAGTTTTGGATGGAGGCGATGGTGCACACGTCGTTCCCGTTGCAGCCGCTCCCGGTGATTTTGATCTTTACTCCGGCGGCCCAGTCAACATTGAAACTGCCTGACGGGGCCGTGAAGGTCCGTGATCCGGCGTTGGCGTTGCCCCCGTTTTGCGCGCTCTTGTTGGCGATGTCCCAATCGGAGAAAGCGCGGCCCCAGCCTGCAAACATAGGGGACGGAAAGTTCGATGGGACCGGATTTGCCGGGCCGGTAGATCCGACCGGCAGGTTCACTGGAAGAGAAGTGCCCGCGCACGTCTGGCCGCCGTCGATTGAGATGCACGCGGACAGAGTAGCGCCCCCCGTTCCAGAGAGATGCAGCAGCAGATCGTCAATCGAGCCTTGTTGAGGATTGAAATTCGCTCCTCCCCAATTAAGCGCAAAATCGTGTATCTCGTTCCAGGAGAGGAACAGCGGAGCGTTCTGGCTGGACGTAGTCGCCAGCACTCCAGGCTGCTTTCCGAGGGCCGCCGTTGGATTCGACCATGACCCGTTCAAATCCAGCGCGATATCGAATCCGATGTTCGGGGCGATGTTCCCCGCTTCTCCCGGACCAGTTACCCGTTTCAGCAGAATGCCCGTAAGCGGATCGATGTAGGCCTGTGACCGATCCAACCAGTCGATCGTGGGATCAGCCAAATTGCCGAAGGCGGCGGGATCGAACGCAGGCAGCTCCGGATAAGAATTGCCCAGCGGCGGATCCACCGTCGCAAACTGTCCTGTAACAACGTCAGCGCCGCAAGTAACTCTG
>JANXQZ010000498.1 GCA_025353235.1 Bryobacterales bacterium | reverse complement strand
TGCTCACCAACCATCCGCTGGATTGCCCGGTGTGCGACAAGGGCGGAGAGTGCGAGCTGCAGGACATGGCTTTCCGGTACGGCGCGGGAGAAAGCCGCTATCTGGAGCAAAAGCTCCATGTGGACGAGAAGCAGTGGTCGCCCGTGGTGTATTTCGATGCGCCGCGCTGCATCTTGTGTTATCGCTGCGTGCGAATTTGCGACGAAGGGATGGGCGTCGGGGCACTGGGCGTGATCAACCGTGGCGCAGTGTCCGAGATCGCGCCGAATATGCACGATCACTTGGCGTGTGACGAATGCGGCATGTGCATCGATATCTGCCCGGTGGGCGCTCTCACTAGCGGCAGCTACCGCTATCAAACTCGCCCTTGGGAGATGGAGCATGTCGGCACAATCTGCACGCATTGTTCCAACGGTTGCAAGACTACGCTGGGCGTGCGCAACGGAGAGATCATGCGCGGCAACAATCGCGACCGGTCCGGCATTAACGGCGAGTTCTTGTGCGTGAAGGGGCGCTATGCGTACGACTTCACAAGTCATCCGGAGCGATTGCAAACTCCGCTGGTGCGCAGGAATGGAAAGCTGGAAGAGGTTGCGTGGTCCGAGGCGCTGTCGGTTGTCGCCGGAAAATTCAAAGAATTTCGTGGGAAGTCCATCGGCGTGATCGGATCGAATCACACCACCAACGAAGAAAATTACTATTTGCAGAAGTTTGCCCGCGAAATTCTCGGCACCATTAATATCGACCATCGGCGCACAGGCGACCTACCGACGCTGCTCGACGCGCTGAGCGGCAAGACGGACGCACTTGCCACCACTAGCGATCTATACGACCGCAAAGCCTTTCTCATCGTGGGCAGCGATTTGGCCCAGCAGCATCCGTTTCTGAGCTTCCAGATTCGCGCCAACTACCGGCACCATGCGGCACATATTTACACTGTGACGCCGGGTCCGGTTCGCGAAAACAAGTATGCCGCCAAGAGTCTGATCGCGCTCGCGGGCCAGGAGATGAGCGCTATCGAGTCTCTGCGCGAGCAACTCAAAGCCGAGACGGAACTCGTAATTCTGTTCGGCGATTGCATACAGGGCGAGGCGGTCCGTCAACTGGTAGCTTTTGGCGATTCTCTCGGCATTCCCGTGAAATACGTGTGCCTAGTGGATTACTCGAACTCGCGCGGCGCTCTCGATATGGGGCTGTTGCCGGATGCAGGCGGGCTTGGCTTTGACCGGATTCTCTCGGAGCCGAGTCTGGATCTGCTCTGGGTAGTCGGGGAAAATCCATTGGAGAAAACTGCCCTCGCGTCCAAGAACGCCTTCGTTGTAGTGCAAGACATGTTCCTCACCGAAACCGCTCAGCGGGCCGATGTTGTTCTCCCGTCAGCTTCGGCTTACGAAAAGAGCGGCACGGTCACCAACGTTTGCGGCGAAGTGCAGAAGCTAAAGTCCGCCATGAAGATTATGGGGACGAAGCCCGACCTCGAAATAATCGGCCTGCTGTCGAAAGAAATGGGCGTGAATATTGGAATCTGGTCTTCGGAAAAGGTATTTGAAGAGATTCGCAGGACCGTGCGTGGGTATAATATCCCTTTGCCTATAATCGCCACGGGAGGAGCCGCTCAAACCGCTGCTGTAAACGGGCGGGTGTCGGTCCGGCCAAACATCGATCCAGTGCGGTCGGCTGGCGATACGCTGTTCACCTCCGGATCGTTGGGAAGGTATTCCAAGACACTCAGTTCCGTCCTGGAATCGCCAGGAGCGCTGTACCGGGGTTAGCCTTCCGCCGATAAGAAATGAATTTTTTCATCATCACACTGATCAAGGCCGGAGTAGTGGCCTTCGTTCTCATGACCACGCTTGCGTACCTGCAGTGGATCGAGCGCAAGGTGATCGCGCACGTGCAGATTCGAGTAGGCCCGTATCGCGTGGGGCCTCACGGCCTGCTGCAGCCTCTTGCCGATGTAATCAAGCTGATCACGAAAGAGGATTTGATCCCGCCGCACGTAAACAAGTTTTTCTATATCCTTGCCCCGTTTTTAGCCGTTACGCTCGCGCTGATTTCGATTTCTGTGATTCCGTTCGGTGGCGAGATTACTGTCGGACCGGTGACAACTCTGATGCAGCTCACCGACCTCAGCGTGGGTGTTCTCTTCGTGCTCGGCATCTCTTCTGTAGGCGTGTACGGGGTGGCCCTCGCAGGCTGGGCCTCGAACAACAAGTATGCGCTGATCGGCGGACTGCGCAGCGCCGCCCAGATGATCAGTTACGAACTGCCTCTGGCGCTGGCGGTAGCCGGTCCGCTGCTGTTGGCGAACACGCTGAGTTTCCGCGAAATGGTGAATGCGCAGGGCGGATACTATCTCGGGTTCATTCCTCGCTGGAACATTTTTCAGATGCCGTTTCCGCAGATTTTCGGCTTTGTGATTTTCATGATTGCGGGCTTCGCGGAAACGAATCGCATCCCGTTCGATTTGCCTGAAGCGGAGAACGAGCTCGTAGCCGGATTTCACACCGAGTACAGCAGCATGAAGTTCGCTTCATTCTTCATGGCTGAATACGCGAACATGGTTACGGTATGCTGCGTGGCCACACTCCTGTTCCTTGGTGGATGG
>JANXQZ010000439.1 GCA_025353235.1 Bryobacterales bacterium | reverse complement strand
CGAGTGCGGCAGAGTTGGCGGCGCTCACCCGGGCTCTTTGGGATGTGGTCCATTGATTCAGCTCGCGCCGCAGTTCCGGATCCTGGTTGCGATTGAGGAGATTGATGGACGCAAAGGGATTGATGCCTTGGCCCAGTTATGCCGGGCGAAGTTGGATACCGATCCTTTTTCTGGCTGCGTGTTCATCTTCCGGACGCGCCGCAAGACGGCGATAAAGTTATTGGCCTACGATGGGCAGGGCTTCTGGATCGCCACCAAACGGTTATCCAAAGGTCGTTTTCAATGGTGGCCAACGGGCACGGAGCCGGCGCAAACCCTTCGCGCCCATCAGGCGCAACTGCTGCTGGCCGCCGGCAATCCGGACGCGGACGCTCCACCGGTGTGGCGGCCGGTGAACACCTAAAAAACCACTTGCGTTCCGCTTTTCACTCTGTCAGACTGACCACAAGATGTCTTCCGAATGGAAGTATCGCGGCCGCATAGTTACTACGGAAGAAGTGGCATTCATTCGTCAGTTAATCGCTGACAACCCTACGGCGAGCCGGCGTAGACTTTCCGCGCAACTGTGTGAGGCCTGGGATTGGAAGCAAGCCAACGGCGCTTTGCGGGATATGGTCTGCCGTGGATTGATGCTCATGCTGCACCGTGGCGGAGCGATCGAGTTACCGCCAATCCGCTTCCAGGCCCTGAACCCATTCGTGCGGCGGGAAGCTCCCGCCCCCATGCTGATTGACACGACCCCGTTTCACGCGGCCCTCCGCGAACTGCAGCCGGTCGAGTTGCAGCAGGTAAGACGCACCGGCGACGAGCCGTTGTTCAACAGCCTCATGGAGCAATACCATTACCTGGCATACGAACAACCGGTGGGCGAGCATCTGAAATACCTGGCATGGTCACAGGGGCGGCCGATCGCCTGTCTGGCGTGGAGTTCGGCGCCGCGCCACCTGGGCAGCCGCGACCGTTACATCGGCTGGAGCGCCGAAGCGCGCAAGCGCAACATTCGCTTTATCGCTTACAACACGCGGTTTCTGATCCTGCCGTGGGTGCGTGTGCCGCATCTGGCATCACACATTCTGGGGAAGATGACGAGCGTACTCGCGCAGGACTGGGAACGGATGTACGGCCATCCGGTGTATTTCGCGGAAACGTTCATTGATCCCGGACGATTCCGAGGGACCTGCTACCGGGCGGCCAACTGGGTGTTGATGGGACACACGACCGGGCGCGGCAAAAACGATCACACCAACAAACCCAATCGTCCGATCAAGGAGATCCTGGGTTTACCTCTAACGCGGCGGTTCCGCGAGCTACTCAAGTAGTTATGAAAGCAAGACCACGACGACGGATCGACATTAATCTCGAGGAACTGGATCAGTTGATCGATCGCAGCATGCAGGCTCCGCTAAGCGCGTCGGAAGGTGGGAAACTGAAGACCGCCATGCACGCGATGGCCGATAGGCTGTTGGGGAAGCGAAACACCGAGAAGACCAATGCTGTTCTGGAAACGCCGCCAACTCCGGCCACGAAGTCGACGTCCTCTGACAAAAAAGTCATTCCGGCAGGACATGGGCGTCACGCGGCGGCGGCGTTTACGGGTGCCGACAGGGTTGTAGTCCCACACGCATCGCTACATTCGGGCGATCCATGTGCGGAGTGTCAGCGTGGAACAGTCTACCGCCAGAAAGCACCAGCGACATTGGTGCGCTTCGTGGGCCAGGCTCCGCTGAAGGCAACCGTGTTCGAGATGGAGCGGTTACGCTGTAATGCCTGCGGCGAGATTTTCACCGCCGCGGTGCCGGAGCAGGCCGGTCCAGTGAAATATGACCAGACTGCGGTGGCCATGATAGCCTTGCTGAAATACGGCACCGGCGTACCCTTCAATCGACTGGAGAGGCTGGAACAGCAACTGGGGATGCCGTTATCTGCCACGACACAGTGGGAACTCATGGAGGCAGGCGCTACTGAGATCCGGATAGCCTGGGATGAACTGATTCGGCAGGCGGCGCAAGGCAGTGTGGTGCACAACGACGACACGGGGATGCGAATTTTACGGCTGGTGCGTGAGCCAGGCGATAAGCGTACCGGCACCTTCACTACGGGGATCATATCGGTGGTGGGGGCATGGAGAATCGCGTTGTACTTCACGGGATGGAAGCATGCGGGCGAAAACATCGCGGAAGTATTGAAACTGCGTGATGACCAACTGCCGGCGCCGATTCAAATGAGTGATGCGCTTTCGCGCAACACGTCAACGGTGAAGGATCTCGATATCCTGTTTGCCAACTGCCTCGCTCATAGTAGACGGCAGTTTGTGGAAATCGTGGGTAGCTTCCCGGACGAATGCCGTTATGTGCTGGAGACGCTGCGCGATGTTTATCGGAATGATGCGGTGACGCGGGAGCAGAATCTGTCGCCGGAAGACCGGCTGTATTTTCATCAGGAGCACAGTCAAAAGCCGATGATAGACCTTCACGACTGGATGGAGGCGCAGTTCGCGGAACATAAAACCGAACCGAACTCGGCGTTGGGCAAGGCGTTTTCCTATTTACTCAATCGCTGGGAGAAACTGACGCTGTTTCTCAAACAACCGGGCGCCCCGCTCGATAATAACATCGCGGAAAGAGCGTTGAAGAAAGCCATTCTGAACCGCAAGAATGCGCTTTTCTACCGGACAGAGAACGGAGCCCTGGTAGGGGACCTGTTCATGAGCCTGATCCACACCTGCGAACTCAACGGCGTCAATCCGTTCGAGTACCTGACGGCACTACTGCTGCATGGGGAGGACCTGAAGCAGAACCCGTCGGCGTGGATGCCGTGGAACTACCGCGATACCCTGACCCGGTCGGCGGCATCCGCAGCCGCGTAATATGATGAATCCTGCCTGGCCGAAAAGGATCGACGTCGGCCCTGCAGAATGGATCTCGTCCAGTGTCCATAAAACGGGCCTCTCAGAAACCAAAACCTGACCACGTTTTTGGCCAGCGACGAAGACAGGCGAAAATGTTGCGGGCGGGCCTGTATGCACGGGTTTCGACCATTGACCAGCAGACACTTCCGATGCAGAATCGCGCCTTGCGGGAGTACGC
>JANXQZ010000402.1 GCA_025353235.1 Bryobacterales bacterium | reverse complement strand
TCCCAGGTGCCGACCTCGAAGAGTACAAGACCTTCACCGCCGGATTCTTCACTGACATGAAGCCCAAAGGCGCAGTCGAGCTCAACCTCGTCCACCAGTACGCCGACGTCAACTGGCGTATCAATCACTCCGCCGCCATCGAGAAAATCAAACTCTCCCTCACCATCGACGATGAGCGCGACTCAGTCGCAACCGACTGCGCCCCCGCCCACAATGCCTTCGTCGAAGCCAAGAACTACCACCTCCACTCCGAGACCCTGCGCAATATCAGCCTGTACGAAACGCGCTTGGCCACCCGCGCCGTCAAGCTCTACAAATTGATCGTCGAGATCCAAGAAGCTCGCCGCGCCCGCGAAGAGAAAGAAATGATCAAAGCCGTCCTGCTTTACGAAATGGAAGAGGAAATCCACGAAGAAGAGAAATTCGCCGCCCCCGGCCAGCCCTTCACGTACACTCCGTCCGAAGATGGCTTCGTTTTTTCAATCTCGCGAATTCAGTTTCAAATCCGCCTTCGCGACCGTCTGATCGTCGCCCGCAACCGCGAATTTTCACGATCGGCAACTGCCTAACGATGCCTGAATCCAAAACAATCTGGCTAACGTAGGTCATTAAACGGTCGAAATGGAAGTAGAGGGCGACGGGAACGCCCAATGTGTCTTCCGTGCACGTCGGCAATGCGCAGTCCGCCGCGAGAATGCTACAGTAGGTATCCAAGATGGGAAGGAGGAGGGCGCAATGAAATCCCTCGCATTTGTCCTTATAACGTTGGGAATAATAGCGGGAAGTCCTGCCAGCTGCTTGCGGGCGGACGACATAGGCCTTCGCGCCTGGGAACTGGAAGCAAAAGGCGACGCGGCCGGGGCCAGAAATTTGCTCCATCGCGAAGCTCAGTCCTCTTCCGCCACCCCGGACTCGCTCAAAGCTTACGCGGAATTTCTGGATCGGCATCATGACCCGGCCACGCGCGACGCCTACGAAAAAGTTCTAGCCGCATCGAGTGGACCCGACAAACTGGCTGCTGCGCGGCGTCTGCTGCTGCTCGATATATTTGCCGAAGACCGAGCCTCCGCAGCAAAGCATTTTGCCCAATTCCGCGATGCCGGGGGAGCCGATTTCACGCTTCCCACCAAGCAAATTGCTCCGCCCGAGAAGAAGCAGATTGTCCTCATTCCCGGTCCCATGCGTTCGTTTTCGCGCATGGCCGCTCTCTCGCCGGACATGAACCCGGACGACTTGGTCGCGGCCCTGGCCCGCAACATCGTCACCAACGGCTACCAAGCCACCAGTAGCAACGAAGCCCTGGAACAGACGGAATATCTCAAGCTTGTTGTGCGCTACTTGACCCAAGCGCGCGAGCTCGATAAGCTCGCCGGAGCCGACAAAATCATCAAAATTGAGTCCTGCGACTCCGCCCAGACCAACGACTTGCTCCGCGTCCTTGGCTATCGCATGCGCGGCGGCTGCGGCAGCGACGTCGTGTTGGAAACCCTCAATGCCACGCGCGCGTTCCTGACCATCGATTCCGGCTTCCCGCTCGCCCAGCTTGAGCAGGCCCTCCGCACCAACCGGCCGTTCACCTACGATTACAAACCGACCGAAGTCCCTGTCCTCTACGGCCCGGAGTATTGGCTGTCCGCGAAGGAAAAACAGAACGGAGAATTCATCGACGCCTTTATCGGCGATCCGTCCATCTGCCGCCTTTATCTCGGACTCTCCAAGCTCGATCCGCAGACGGCGGAAGACCTGCGCAAGACCGTTACCATTCAGAAGATTCGAGCTTTCGCGCACGTGCTGGATTTCTACGGAGGCATGTTCGACATTCGCAATGGCAAGGCAGTCGTTCCCGGCGGCGCTCGAAGCGAGAAAGCCTGGGCCGATATGGTCGGCGTCTCGCCCGATAAAGGTGCGGCGTTCTTCGAGAGATTGGTGGCTCGCGAAGACGGCTGGATGGCGAGCTACTTCGACGCGCTTGGGCGCATTACCTACTCCCCGTCCAACGGCCCCGTTCAGCAATACCTCACCGAGCCTGAGCGCATGAAGCGCTTTTACGCGGCGATTCGCGGCAAAGTGACAAGTCCTGGACCCGCGCGCCCAGTGTTCCGTTCGAACACCGACATGATGCTGCTCACCACCCGTCTGCGCCTAGATCCTGACGGTCATCCGCACATTCCCGGCGGCGTGGACGTGTGGCGGAAGCTCTTCACCAATCATCCGCAGCACAGCAAGTACGATGCGAAGCTGACCAAAGCCGCAGGCAATTGGAAGGATGGCGATGACGTTCTCGAGGCGCTGTTCGCCCTCACCCGCAAGTCCGTGGAGAATGAGCCTCTCAAGATTTTCCTCTCGCTAAGCGACGTGGACCGCCATCGCCTGAAGCCGCTCGATGCGGAAACAGCGGACCGCATGGCTCGCGAGTTCGCCCAATATGGAGCGCAATATTCTCTCTTCGCAGAAGCTACGGATCTGGGCAATGGCGCGATCAATCAGTTTTTAGACGCAGCCGAAGAAGTCAATCAGATCCGGGATCTAGGGCTGCGCGCCAATGCCGCCGGCACGTATCAGTCT
This sequence comes from Bryobacterales bacterium, assembly GCA_025353235.1. Lineage (GTDB taxonomy): Bacteria > Acidobacteriota > Terriglobia > Bryobacterales > Bryobacteraceae > JANXQZ01. The sequence continues at coordinate 4,827 of JANXQZ010000402.1, read as the reverse complement.
CTGGTTGCGATCTGGCAGATTCTTTACCGCCAGGGAACGATTCCCACCGCCGAAGCCGATGCCAGTCTGACTAAGATTGCTGCGCTATTCGGGAAGGCGAAGAACGAGCGCGAGGTTTTTGAAGCCGGTCGGACCGGGGTGAAAGCGCTCCTGGCAGCGACTCACTCGCCCGCCGACGCATCTCCTCAGGATCGCTTCATTGATCTGTTGGCCGGTGCTGCCGCGCCCTCGGACGCCGATTCTCACTTGCAAATGGTGGAAGAGATGATTCGCATTTTCGAATCGCAGCGGCTCATCTCCCTCAAGACGATCTTCGATCTTGTGGATAACTTGGAGAGTCTCTCGCGCGGAGAAAAGGTCAATCAGCAGTTGATCACGAAGGCAGCCGCGCGCATCGCCGAGATTCAGCTCCCGCGAGCCTCGATGAGCAGCGCCGAAAAGAACTCCATGGCATTTGGCTATTGGCCCGAAAAGCACATCGAGCAGCAACGCAAGTTGAATCTTCGCGCTCTCATTGATCGCTCCGCCACCGACCCCAAGAAGCTCGACGACATCCGCGGCTTGCTCGCGCCCTTCCTCCGCGATACGCTCGTGGGACTAACCTATATGCACTACGCGCCCCCAGGAGCGCAGATCCTGCACACCAATCCCCTCTTCGTGCGCAGTCACGATTTCATCGGCCTCCAGGGATCGAATCAGACTTGGAAAAATACCGAAGTGCTGGGCGGCGGATGGCCCACGAGCGCGGGTGGCAAGCTGGTCGGTTCTCTGAGCGGCCTCCCGTATGCGCTAGCCGAAGCGGAGCAAAATTTCCTGATTCCCTCCCGCGAGCAAGCCCTGATCTGGGGCGACTTGGTTCCCCAGATGCTTGTCAGCGCCACTGTTCCGCGCTGGTGGAACGTCTCGCCTTCGCAGCTTCACTGGGTCGCGCTGCACATGAACTACGCCGAGGTGAGAATGGCCGAAGGAGTCGTCAGCGCCCCGCAACGTCAAGCTTTTCTCGATGCACTCGATCGCCACGCCCCGCCCGCCCGCGTGCGCAAGATCGGAAATCTCCTAGAAATGGGCGAGATGCGCTCCGCTGTCGAAAACGTGATGCCGTCGGAAATGTTTGCAGTCTCGATGGACCTCCTGGCTGCCAACAAGAATGATGATGGACCCATCGCCAAAGAGATCCGCCGCGAGTCCGCCGAGGCACCCAAGGATCTGAGCTACGACGCCGTTTCCCGCGCCTTTGGGACGCCCAAGCCGACCTTGGCCAACTCATACTCGCCCCAGCTTCTCAACCTTCGGACCTTCCCGACACTGATGGGATATTCAAGTCGGATTCTGGCCGAGAGCTGGGAATCGAACCTTCTCTACTACGCGGCGCTAGCTGACGAGCTCCAGATCCCGCCATCGCAATTGAACGTGCTCGTGCCCCAGTGGACCCAGCAGACGGTAGAAAAAATCTTCGCGACCCACCTGGAGGATTGGCCGGCCTTACTGCGGTCTTTGCGCTCGGTAGGGGATGACTTGCGGCAAAAAAGCAGAAAGCAAACGTCGGCAGCAGGTGGCGAATAGCTGTAGGGCAGGTTGCCAACCTGCAGCCGATTGTTAATCGGCTCGGCTCTAATTTAGGAGGAGTGCTTGAATTCGATTCGTAAGATATTAATCCTCGGAACCGCGTTGGTTCTCACCGCGCAAGAACGGCCAACCTTCCGCGTCAAAGTAGACATGGTGGTGCTCAGCTTTACGGTCACCGACAGCAAAAACCACTACATCAACGGCCTAAAGCCCTCCGACTTCCGAATCGCCGAAGACGGCATCGCGCAAAAAATCAACACCTTCGGCGAAGGCAACAAGCCCCCGGTCCAAGTCCTTGAAAACGGAACCACCCGACCTCTCCTAGCCGGCACTCCTGTTCCCACGGAGCCGGGCAAAGACGAAGCCGAGATCCGGTCAGACGCCTTCGTAGGCACCAATGTTTTCGTGCTATTTGACACCAGCAATTATATGTACCGTGGCTTCGTTTATGCGTCCGACGCCATAGCCGATTTCGTGCGCGGCCTGGACCGGGCCGACTCCGTTGCCGTGTACACGTTCAGCCGCAACCTCTCGCGCCCCGCGCCCCTCACGCACGATCGCAGCGAAGCCATCTTCGGTCTTCGCAAAGCCGTCGCGGGCGACGACGCGGCCCTCTACAACGGCTTGCTGCTGACCCTGCGCGACGCCTCGAAAATCCCAGGACGCAAGGTGATCATCGTCTTCTCGAACGGCCCCGACAACTCCAGCATGGTCGCCCCGGACGATGTCCGCGCGGTAGCTGAAGACGAGGGCATTCCGATCTACGTCATCTCCACCAGCGAGGTGAGCAAAGACCCCGTTTCCAGCAATATCTTCCGGCGCATCGCAACGCGCACCGGCGGGAAAGCCTACTTCGCGAAGACGTGGCAGAAGCAAGTGGAAGCCTTCGAAAGCATCCGCGAGGATCTGGGCAACAGCTACACCATCACCTACTATCCCCAGCCCAATCCGAATGAAGGGTTCCGCAAAGTAAGCGTGGAAATTGCCTCCGACGCTGGCAAGAAGATGCGCGTGCGCGCTCGCCCGGGCTATCGACCCCGCAGCGGCTTCTAACGTATGAGAACGCGACGAATTTGTTTGCTGCTATGCTGCTTTGTACTACATCCTGATCTCTTGGCCCTTTGTGGGGCAGGCAATCTTGCCTGCAGCCGGCTTTCAGCCGGCTCAGGGTTGCATTCGTAAGGAACGGAGACCTCTCTGGAGCCGCAACGCATCGGCAAATATGAACTGACGAAGTTCCTCGGCGGCGGGATGTCCAAAGTCTATAAGGCTGTGGACACGCTCCTCGGGCGCACGGTCGCCATCAAAATTCTCACCGAATCCGCCGCATCCGACGAGGGCACCAAAGCTCGCTTCATCCGCGAAGCCCAGCTGGCCGGGAACATCATCCACGAGAACATCATTCGTGTGTACGACTTTGGAGACGAGGGTGGCCAGTTGTTCATGGTCATGGAATTCCTCGAAGGCGAAGATTTGGCCGACGCGATAAAGGAGGGCCGCGCGGGTTCCATGTCGGAGCGGCTTTCTACCGCCGTTCAAATCACCCGAGCCATGGAACACATTCACTCCCTTGGGATCGTGCATCGAGACCTGAAGCCCCAGAACGTATACATCACGAAGGACAATGTCGCCAAGCTGATGGATTTCGGTATCGCCAAGACCGATCAGACGTCCATGACCAAGGCTGGCTACACGCTGGGAACGCCGTCCTACATGGCGCCGGAGCAGGTGCTTGGCAAGCAGGTAAACCATGTCTCGGATATTTACGCGTTCGGCATACTGCTGTTCGAATTGATCACGGGCACCAAGCCGCTGGCTGGAGATAGCGTAGAGCGGGTCTTCTGGCAGATTCTCAATGAGCCCGTTGACCTGGCTCCGCTTAAGACCGCAACTGCCCCGGCCGGAGTGATCGACCTGGTCCGGCGCTGCACGGAAAAGGAACCGGCGGCACGGCCTCAGAGCTTTTCTGAAGTTCGACGACAGATAGAAGCCGCTGTCGGAGGCGGCACGGTTATCGCCAAGCCTGCACCGGCCCCTCCGGTATCCACCGTAAAGAAAGCAGGCGTGCCCTGGATCTGGCCCGCAGCCGCCGCGCTAGTCGTCCTCCTCGTCGCGGGTGGTCTGTTTCTTATGCGCTCGCGGCCAACGGAAGTGGCCAAAGCCCCGCCGCCCAAAGCCCCTTCGACTCCCGCAAATATGGTTGAAGTACCTGCCGGTCCATTCTTGTTTGGAGAGAAGAAAGAGAGCCGCGAGACAGGTGCGTTTTACATCGATCGAGGCGAGGTGACCAACGCCGAGTACGCCCAATTCTTGAAGGCAACGAGCTACGCCGCCCCGCCCGACTTTCCGGCTGACAAGCCTACACTTCCTGTTACCAACGTGTCTCTCGTTGACGCCAGAGAGTTCGCGCGCTGGGCCAACAAACGAGTACCGAGCGAACTCGAGTGGGAGAAAGCCGCGCGGGGAACGGATGGCCGCAAGTATCCCTGGGGTGACCAAGACGATCCGAAACTGGCCAGCGATGCTAAGAGCCCTTACGGCGCAATGCACATGGCAAAGAATGTTTGGGAATTGGTTGATCAAAGGATTACGCCCAGCGCTGAAGCGTTAAGGCGCGTGGCGAAGCGCTTCACGCCAAACGCGACTGCGGATGAGCCTTGGTGCCAAATTCGAGGCGGCGCTTCTCTGAGTCCGCTAGTGCCGGTGTACGAGTATTCCGCATTTCCCGCACTGAGGCACCGGAGCGATCTTGGCTTTCGCTGCGTGCGCGACCAGCCCAAAGGCTTCTGATATCCTGAGTCCGGAGTGTTCAACCGACACTATAGAAAAGTAAAAATCCTGTTTGGGCTCACCGATATAGCTCTGACGGCGATCGCTTTTCTTGCAGCCTACGAGACCCGAGCCCGCATTCACCTGGAACGGGCATTCTTCCTCGACTACCGCATCGGTGGTTTGCTGCTCCTGCTCTCAGCGGCCTGCTGGGTGGTGATCGGATACTGGCTGAACGTCTACGAGAAGCTCGATTCGGCCCACCCGCGCGTGGTTCTGCGCGACACATTCCGCCAGTGCGCGCTGGGAGCAATCGCCCTTGTGCTGGCGCAGTACCTGACGCGCCTCGATCTCAGCCGTCCCTTCGTGCTCATCTTTGCAGTCTACGCTTGGGTGATCCTTTGCCTGTTCCGCATCTATGCCGGACCCTGGGTCGGTCGCGTTCGTCGCGAGTGAGGGGACCGGGCTTATCCCAGATGGTGTTCGGTACTG
>JANXQZ010000373.1 GCA_025353235.1 Bryobacterales bacterium | reverse complement strand
CGGCAGAGGCGGCGGCGACGAAACCACTTTGGCCGTCTCGCGATACCAGAGGGCGGTTGGCATGGTTGCCTCGCCGTCTCCCACGGTCATCTCCAGCGAACCAGCGGTCCCCATGATGATTTCGCCGAACTCGGGCCGAGTGCTGTTCAGATAGGGCATGTGAGCGTTGGTCGTGATGGAGCTGTAGACCAATTTTTGGTTCTTCGGATATTTATAGATGAGCTGGATATTATCGTAAACGTCGCGGCCATCTTTCCATGTATCCAGGCCGCCCACTCCGATCACGAATTCAGGCGAACCGCCAAACATCCAGTCCGAAATGTCAATTTGGTGGGACGCAAGTTCGGCCGAGAGTCCACCCGAGAACTGCTTATAGAGACGCCAGTTGAAGCCGTTCATCACCCAGCCTGGGTTGCGGTGCCACTGCGCGTGAACGTGGGTTACATTCCCCAGCAGCCCTTTATCCACCATCTGTTTGGCAAGCTGGTAGAACTTGCTGTAGCGCCGCTGGAGGCCCACCTGCAACAGCTGCTTGGGGTGTTGGGCATAGAGAGCACGCAGGCCGTGGATCTCCTCCGGCTTGAAGACCAGGCTCTTCTCGCAGAACACGTGTTTGCCAGCGAGCAAAGCATCGCGAGTCACGCGATAGTGCTCAAAGAGCGGAACCGCGATGATCACCGATTCCAGGTTCTTATCGGCCAGCAGCTCGCGATAATCCTTGTACTTGGTGGGATTGGTCCCGATTACGCCAGCCGCCTTGTTCAGCTTCTCGTCGTCGAGATCGCAGATTGCACCGCAGCGTCCGTTGTCGACTTTGGTCAAATGCTTCAGCAGGTAACTGCCGCGGCCTCCAGTGCCGATCACGCCGTATTTCATTTGATCGGGGGCGGCTTTTACGATCGCGGGCGCTCGTTGAAACTGGGTGGCGGCTACCGCTACGGTTGCGGCTCCAGCTATCTTCACGACGTCGCGGCGGGTTAAATCGGATTTATCGGGCATGCGTTTCTCTCAACCAAAGTCTACTCTTTTTGGCCTTGCTCCCGCAAGATCGCGCAGTCTGTAATGATTGTGCATCTTCGAACACTATGGATGTGCGATCAAGCCGATCGCAAAACTTATGCGAGAAAACCTTGCGTCTTTACGCCCGCTCAGTGCGCTAGTTCTGGTCCTTTCGTCCACGGGTTGCGTGGGTCGTTTCGAGCGGCCCAACTCTCCTGCGGTGATCGTTGTGCCAGCGCCGCAGGGAGTCGGCAACTATACCCTGGCCAACTACCAGAGTGACTTGACTGCGTACGCCAATGCCAGCGCGGGCGACCCGGGGAGCGCAGATGTTTTGCGAGTGCGCAATCGCATGATTTACGGCATCATGGCAGAAATCGACTACGTGTTTTTTGACTACGAGAGCAAGCTATTTCTCAACCAAGGGAAGTTTCATGTTGCCTCTGACTTCCTGCAGCTTGGATTGGCTTCCGCAGCCACCCTGACCAATGGCGGGCGTGGAAAGACCATCCTGGCCGCGTTGCTTTCCGGCGCAACTGGCACCAGTTTGTCGGCAGACAAGAATTTCTTTCGCGAGCAGACGGTCCAGGCCATCACGAGTAGCATGGAGGCAAACCGGGATCGAATCAAGACGGTCATCCTGCAGCAGCTTACTCAGAACATCACCACCTATCCTTTTGAAGCCGCCCGAACGGACTTGATCAGATATTTCTTTGCGGGAACTCTGCAGTCCGGACTGCAGCAAGTCCACCAACAAGCTGCGACGAACGCTCAAGAGCAGAAGGTGCAGATGAATCGAGCCCAGACGAATACCCGGTAACTATTGAACGCCGCTCTTCTGGCGAGCGGGTAGGAACTCGTCTCCGGCGTGCCAAGTGGGAAGCTTCTCCTGGTTAGCCACGGTTGTGCCGATCAGAAAACCAAATTTGACCGCCTCTTCCATTCCGGCGAAGTCCCAGCCATCGCGATACTCGTCAGAGGGTTGATGATAGTGCTTGTCATTGTACTCCTCGAACACCTTTGCGCCGTAACCAGCAGGCTTGCCGTAGTAATCGGTGCCGAGCTCGATGGAAAACGCAGGCACTCCCGCCCTGGCGAACGAGATGTGATCGGACCGATAATACAGGCCCTGCTCGGGGTGCGGGTCAGGCTTGATGTCGAGGTTCATCCGCCGCGCCGCCTCTTGCACGGTTGGCCAGATGGTGGTGCGCTCCGCCCCGGAAACCAGGATATCCTTGGTGGCGCCGAACGGGTAAAAGCCATCCAGGTTTACGTTGAGCGCCGTTTTGCCGAGCGGGATGATCGCATGGTCGGCATAGTAGTCCGCTCCCAGGTCGCCCGCTTCTTCCGCCGTAACCGCTAAGAAGAGTGCCGAGCGGCGCGGTTTTTGGGTCAAGCCTTTCCAGGCATGCGCCATTTCGATCAACATGGCGCAACCGGTCGCATTATCCACCGCGCCGTTGTAGATCGGGTCGGCATTTACCGGAGTGCCGATCCCCAAGTGGTCCCAATGCGCGCTGAATACGACCACCTCATCTTTGAGGCGCGGATCGCTTCCGGGTATCAAGGCCGCTACGTTCCGGGATTCAATGTCACGCAGTTTCGTAGGCATATTGCCTCGAATGCGAATCCCGAGCGGGATGGGGCGAAAGTCGCGGGAGTTAGCGGCCGACAGCAACTCGTCGACGCTCTTGCCCGCCATGCGCAGCAGCTTCTCGCCAGCAGCCTGGGTTAGCCAGCCAGCGTAGGCCAGCGCGGGCGCGCCCGGAGCGAGGCGGATTTGGGGGTTCTCTTTGCCCCAGGAACCGCGCACCACCTCCCATCCGTAGCCCGCAGTCGGGGTGGTGTGAAGGATGAAGACGGCCGCCGCGCCCATGCGGGCGGCTTGCTCGTATTTGTAAGTCCAGCGGCCGTAGTAAGTGAGCGCTTTGCCGCCGAAGAATTTCGGATCCTCCGAGGGCGGCTCGTTGGTGAAGAGGATCACGACTTTGCCCTTCACGTCGGTCCCCTTGAAATCGTCCCATCCAAATTCAGGTGCCACAATGCCGTGTCCTACGAACACCGCTTCGGCGTCGAAGCGCGCGTCGGGTTGCTGCTGCTGGGTTACTCCGACGAATTCGTCGAGCCAATGGAACGATACAGTCTTGCCGCCGCTTACCGCCATGAGTGTCGCGTCCGGCTTGGTCTCTGCTCCTACCAGGGGCACGCGCTGGAAGAAAGTCCCCTTGTCCCCGGCCGGTTTTGCGCCAGCTACGGCGAACTGGCTGGCGATGTACTCGGTAGCCAAGTCGCCGCCGCGCGTTCCCACTCCCCGGCCTTCGAGAAGATCGCTGGCCAGAAATTTAACATGGGCCCGCATCCGTTCTCCCGAGATTTCGGACATCTGCGCGGAGGCGGAGAGCGTGAGGAGCAGAACGAGTGCAAGGGGCTTTGGCATGGACAATAGCATTATGGACTATACGGATGCGGAATTCGTAGCCGCGTTTGAGTCGGGGACGATTGAGAGCTTCCGCCACGCGGACCATATTCGGCTGGCGTTGATTTACGTGCAGAGGCATGGAATGCCGGAGGCGGAGGCACGAGTTGCGGCGGGCATTCGTCAGTTCGCCACGAAGGCTGGCCAGCCGGGCAAGTATCATCACACCATGACTATCGCCTGGGTTCGTCTCGCTGCGAGGCTGCTGGACAAAGGGGCGTTGTCGGCTTACTACTCGGAGGAGGTGCTGTCTAGCGAGCGGGCTCGGCGGGAGTGGGTGGAGCCGGATTTGGCGGTCTTGCCTTAATCACGTTTGATAGAATTTGGAACTTAGAGTTTGTCACAACGTAACCATTTTTGTGGGGCAGCCAATCCTGGCTTCAGCCGCCTTTCCAGGCGGCTTCTGCTGTGCTTATTAGTCGCTGGAACACCCGCGATTGCTGAAACGGTCTTTGAGAGATCGGAGCTTCTAATCCCGATGCGCGATGGCGTAAAGTTGCACACCGTGATCTACATGCCGAAGGATCGGACCGGTCCGTTGCCGATCCTGTTCACGCGAACGCCCTACGGCTTGCCCTCCGACGAAAAGGGCGCGGTGGCCTCTACCGAGTTTCTGCGAGAGGACGGTTACATCTTTGCGGGGCAGGACATTCGGGGCCGCTTCAAGTCCGAAGGTGAGTTCGTCATGCAAAGGCCGCCTCGCAATCGATCCGACCGCCGAGCGATCGATGAAAGCACGGATGCGTACGATTCCATCGATTGGATGATAAAAAACGTCCAGGGCAACAATGGACGCGTTGGGATGGTCGGAATCTCGTATGGAGGTTGGCTGGTGACGATGGCGCTGCTCGATCCGCACCCCGCGCTGAAAGCCGCGTCCGAACAGGCAACACCGGCCGACATGTTCCTCGGCGACGACTTCCATCATAACGGCGCCTTCCGGCTCAGCTATGGATTCGAATACGCGGCGCTGCTTGAGACCTCCAAGGAGGCCAACACGAACTTCGAGTTCGACCGCGCGGATACCTATCAGTGGTACGTCGATCTTGGGGTCCTGTCGAATGTCAACGAGAAATATTTTCATCATAAGATGCCGACCTGGAACGATTTCGCAGCGCACCCGAACTATGACGAGTTCTGGCAGAAGCAGGCGTTCCCGCGCTACATCAATGGGTCGCCGAAGGTTCCGAATCTGAACGTTGCGGGCTGGTGGGATCAGGAGGATTTTTACGGGCCCGTTAAAGTGTATGAGCTGTTCGAGAAGTCGGACCCGCAGCATCTAAATTACCTGGTGGCAGGACCGTGGAATCATGGCGGATGGGCGGGTGCGGATGGCAGCAAACTCGGCGACATTCCGTTCGACAGCAATACCAGCAAGTATTTCCAACAGCAGATTTTGGCGCCATGGTTCGCCTACTGGCTGCATGACAAGGGGTCGCGCGATTTCGCGGAAGCAACCGTCTTTCAGACCGGCAGCAATCGCTGGGAGAAGTACGATTCTTGGCCCCCGCGAAACGCTCGTGCGACGAACATCTATATGCGGGAGGCAGGCAAATTGTCGTTCGATCCTCCAACTGAGGCCGAAGCATTCGATAGCTATGTTTCGGATCCGGCGCATCCAGTTCCGTATCGGCATCGTCCGATCAGCCCGACGTATCCAGGCGGTGGGTGGCCAACGTGGCTGGTGGAGGATCAGCGGTTCGTCGACAACAGGCCGGACGTGTTGACGTGGCAGA
>JANXQZ010000287.1 GCA_025353235.1 Bryobacterales bacterium | reverse complement strand
GGCATTGAGGAAAAGCCCAAAAAGCCAAAATCGAATTTGGCCGTAACCGGCATTTACATGTACGATGAGACGGTGTTCGATAAGTGCCGCACTCTGGTTCCCTCGCGCCGGGGCGAATTAGAAATCACCGATGTGAACAACGCTTATATACGCGATGGCGTGATGACTTTTGCATATCTCGACGGCTGGTGGACCGACGCGGGCACCTTCGATTCGCTTCGCCGAGCTACGAATCTAGTGGCTGAGACGACGGCAAGCCATCGGGGAAACTCCGACGCGGTCGAACGATGATGCCTGCCGCCCAAGAGGAACTCGACCTCGAGATTCCGCGTTGCGAGAAAGGTCTCGGCTGCGTGATTCTCAAGACCGACTCGCCTGAACTGATCGAGGGAGTCAAAGTTACTCCTTACGCGCTGTGGCCCGACGACCGCGGCTATTTTCTCGAAGTTGCGCGCTTAGGTCAGGGTCCGGCGGCTGCGTTCGCGCCCGCATCGACGCAGGTTTCCGCCGCGCTGAGCTACCCCGGCACAATTAAGGCGTTTCACTTTCACAAAGAGCAGACGGATTGCTGGGTGCCGGTTCAAGGCTTGCTGCAAGTCGCGCTGGTGGACCTCCGCAAGGAGTCCACGAGTTTCGGCGTGCGCAATACACTGTACATCGGCGCGCTACGCCCCTGGCAGTTGATCGTTCCGCCGGGCGTGGCCCACGGTTACAAGGTCATCGGCGTGGATTCGGCCATGCTAGTCTACCTAACCGATCGCTATTACAACCCGAAGGATGAAGGCCGCATTCCTCATGACGATCCAAGGATCGCCTATGACTGGGAGATACAACACAAGTAGTTATGCTGCGACTCACGATTTCACACAATAAGAATCCGCAAGAAGTTATTAAGATCATCGACAAGTCTCTTGACGACGTATTCAAAGCCGCTGGACAGGGTTTGGTCCAGATCACGGATCAGAATAGGGTCTGGAACGGCCAGATCATGACATTCTCGCTAACGGTCAAGGCCGGCTTTCTGTCGGCGCCCGTGAAGGGAACGGTTGAGGTCACAGCCAAGGACGTAACTATCGATGCCGACCTTGGCCTGTTCGGCAAATTCATTACGGAAGACAAAGCTCGGGCCGCAATCGAAGGGCGGGTGAAGGGCCTATTGGCGTAGGCACTAGATTTAAGGGAGCCTGAGTTGCCCGTTTGAAGCTAGTGGGTCGTATTTGATCGTTTGTCCAATGATCAAGCTCCTCATGCGTGGTCCCTCACAATCCTGTCGCCTTGCTGAGCCGTGACCGTAAGGGAGCGGTTACGAAGTTGATTACCTCTTCTCGGGCCTGTGCGCCATCCAGCTTGAAGTAACTCCCCGATGCAAGGATCGCAGGCCGCGCTAGGATGACACAGGCCTCAGCGTTTAGAGTGTGAAGCGGCCGCCTACTTGGAAAGCCCGGGGACCACCCGTTCCGAAAATATTCCCAGCCCTGCCAGTCGCCTGGCCGAAGTTTGGATCAAGCAAATTCCCGCTGTACCCGCCTAGGTTCGCGATGTTTAAAATATTGAAACCCTCGACGAACACATCCAGCTTATAGCGCTCCCGGAAGCTAAAAAACTTCGTCACGCGCACGTCTTGCGAGTTAAAACTCCGACCGAAGCTGTAGTTTGTAGGAAGCGTGATCGTCGGGAAAACCTGACCGGGAACTGGCCCCGGCTTGCCAGCATAATTCTGGTTGTATTGGCTTACCAAACGGGTAAGATCGCCCTTGCCAAGTCCACGATTGAATGCCGAACCGCCGATGCCCGGCAACTGAAATCCGTTGATGCCGCTGCCTGTCAAATCCACTCCGGGAATGGTAGGGATGAAAGCGCCGGGGCTAGTATATGACGAGATGAACGAGGCTTGGAATTTCCAGGGAAGATCCACGATGCCAGAAACATTCAGAATGTGCAGCGAACCTTGGACCCCTCTGAATTGAGACACATTATCCAGGTTATAGACTCCGTTCACCCCATTCTGAAACTGCAATGCATACGAGCCTTGGAGTTGGTACCGGTGCGAAAAGCGCTTGTCTACCTTGACCAACAATCCGCGATACACGCTGGTGCCGCCGCTGCCCGTCACCTCGATATTCCCCGAAGAGCATTCAAAATTCGGAATCGAGGCTTGGTTCCCCGTGCAAATTGGAATCACGGGCGTCTGCACTCCATTCACATAGCGATGATAATGGTTGGCATCCAAATCGCGCTGCGTCAAGTGGATGAAATGACGATAAACGAAATCCGCTGTAACAGCGAAGTCCGGTGAGATCTGACGCTGAACGCCCAGACTGAAGTGTTGCGCGCTGGGCGGAACATAGTCTTGCCAGAAAAGTTCGGTGGCAGACTTGGCGAACCCAGTGGTTGTGAGGGCTAAGCTCTTGTTGTTGGGGTTCAAAGGAACTTGAGCCTTCACGCCAGCCAGCACCGCAGGCAGAATCGCCATGAGCAAATTTCCAGAGAAGGCAGTCGGACTCGAGAAATCGAGCGAACGGCCCGCAGGCGCGCCCGGGATGCCCGGAATTGGGTTCGGGATCGACGACCCGCCTAGCGTGATGTAACCCGCTCCAAACGGACCAATGTAATTACGCTCAATGAGGCGCAGTTCGATATCGATCGTGTCGTAATAGATCCCGAATCCGCCGCGGATCACCGTCTTGTTATCTTTCGTCGCAGCATAAGCGAAGCCAACCGCAGGAGAGAAGTGGAAGGGGGCATGCTTCTCGGGTCCAAGGCCGTTTGCGCCAAAGATCGGAGCGAGGTATTGCGGCTTAGCAATATCGTGGTTCAGCGCGTTAGTCTCGTACGTGTGCGCCAACCCGTAGTTGATGGTCAGGCGAGGTTTAGCCTTCCAAGTGTCCTGCCAGTAAAAATGCAGCGTGTTGTCATGGTCCGCGTTGCCGATCTGGAAGGGAGGCGGCTGGCGCGGATCGCCAAAACCGAATGCGAAATTCTTCAAAGGCAGACGCAGCACATCCTGCAGCGTGGTAAACGTCTTAGGCAAAAGCGGGATGAGTTGCGGCGCCAGGCTCCTGACTTCGGAAGGAGAGAAAAGCGTGATGGCTGCCGGCTCATCGATTGTATACGTGCCGGTACCCCGCTGATACTCCCACTCGCCACCAAACTTCATGCGGTGCGAGCCTTTCTGCCAAGTCATATTGTCCGCGACAATGTTGCGGCGAAGGATGCGGCTCTGGGGCGTGTTGGTCTGATTGCCGAAGCTAAGCCCGCTGCCCTCGACGTTCACATAGGGGCCATTCAGGCCTAAACAATTCGGGCACTGAGAGGCAGTCGGAACGTTGTTGGTGTTGTGCCAATAAGTCATCGAGTAACGAGCCTCGTTGACCAGAGTGGGGCGCACGCTGGAAATCAGCGATGCGACGCCGGAATCGGCGTAGTTTACGTTGCTCACCCAGGAGGACGGCAACCCGCCGCCGCGCGGCGCGAATCCTTGGTTGCCATCGTGAGAGTAGCGCACGAAAAAATTATTGTTCTCGTTGATGCGATAGTCGATCCTCGTACCGATTAAATTGCCTGTAAATGGGCTGCCTGCGATCACGGCCAGCGACTGCAAAGCGGGATCGTTTGGCAGGGAGCTAAATACGCCCTTCTGATTATTGTGCTCGTAGCTTCCGAAGAAGAACAGCTTGTCCTTCTTCACTGGTCCGCCTACCCAAAACCCTGGCTGGCGTCGCGCGAAGAACGGATCGGGGTTGGTTGGGTCGCGCTGAAGAGCTGGGTAAGCCGATAGATTGTGATCCCTGAAGAAGAAAAATCCGCTGCCATGGAATTGGTTGCCGCCCGTGCGCGTCACTACGTTAATGGCACCGCTCGATCCGATCCCGGTAGAAAGATCGAAATTCACCGACGAGACTTGAAATTCCTGCACCGTCTCTTGCGAGAAATTTTGCTGCGTGCCACCAGTGACGGCGTCGCGAACATTCGCCCCGTCCACCGTGATGCGGGTGGTGTTGGAATCGCCTCCCAATACGGACACGTCGAAGGCGCGATTATATTGCCCTTGCGAACCTGCCGAAACCTGCACGCCGGGTTCCAGGAAAGCTAACTGCAGAAAGCTTCGTCCATTGAGCGGGAGTTCTTGAATCTGCTGGCGGTTCACGACACCATCGATGGTGTGTCGGTCGTACTCGATGAGCGGCGTCACGGCTTCCACCGTTACCACCTCGGTGGGGGCTCCCACCTGAAGATGCAGGTCGGCCGTGGTCACCGATCCCGTCTCGACTGTCGCCTGGCGCAGCAGGGTGCGGAATCCGGCCACTTCCACGTGAACTTCGTAGACGCCGGGAGGGAGCGAGGTGGCGCTGAAAACACCGTCGGCCCCCGTGTGAGCCGTCCGGCTCAATCCGGTCGCCTTATTCAGGACGGTCACCGTGGCGGCGGGAACAACCGCGCCGCTCTCATCGAAAACGGTGCCAGAAATGTCGCCAGTAGGGGCTTGGGCCCACGCGCTGGCGGTGAGAATAATAATAATTAGAAAGGCAGAGAAGACGAGCGCTACGAACTTCATTTTCAACCTTCTTTTTAGACCCTTTTTGAACTGCTCTGAAGCTTACTCACACTGTAACACCGCCCCAATCAGGCTCGCGCCGAAGCCGCTGGCAGTCGCACTTGGAACCGGGTATCGCCGGGCTGTGACTTCAGCGCCACTTCGCCGCGATGCGCCCTCACAATCCGGTACACCATGTCAAGACCAAGCCCGGTGCCCTCTCCCGCTCTCTTCGTAGTGAAGAATGGCTCGAACACGCGGTCTTGAATCTCCTTCGGAATTCCAGGGCCGTTATCGCCAATCTCCACCAGCACGAATCCAAACTCGCCCGCAGTCCGGATGCGCAGCTCCCCTTTTCCACTCATCGCATCAGCGGCGTTGTCAATCAGATTCGTCCAAACCTGATTCAGTTCGCTGCCCCGTGCGCAAACCATCGGCAGGCTTGCGGCATACTGACGTTCTACGGCGATGCCATGCTTCAGCCGATGCCGGAGCATCGTCAGCGTGCTCTCAATTCCTTTATGGACGTCGATCTCCTGCTCCGGCATCTGGTCCATGTAGGAGTATTCCTTGATGGCCTGCACCAGTTCGGCGATCCGGCCCGTGCTGTTTTCGATGTCACCCGCAAGCCGGTCCACCGTCACGCCCGCCGTCACGCGCGTCAAGGCATCCTCGAGCAGCTCATTTGGAAATTGCCCGGCCACTTGCTCCAGACATCCGACATCGAACCCGCTCTCCACCAAGCTCGCCGACAGTTCCCATGTCTTGCGGATACCATGTCCCCCCAGCCACTCGCTCATGCGCTCTTCCCGATCGCTCCTGTCGAGCGAATCTAAAACTAAGCTTTCGGTCCGGTCTGTCAACTCGCGCTCAACGCATGTAAGCAACCCCCTTTGCTGAGGGGTCAGGGTGTGCTCGTCGATTCGGATGGTGGCAGCCCACAGTTCCTTCACGGCGTCCTTTAAACTACTGGACGCCCTGCGCGCGGCCGTAGCCGGATTGTTTAACTCGTGGGCCAGACCGGCCGAAAGCTTG
>JANXQZ010000277.1 GCA_025353235.1 Bryobacterales bacterium | reverse complement strand
CCATCCCGACTGGAACGGGATTGTTTACCCGAAGACTGGCGGGCGCGGATTTCATCCTTTGCAGTATCTGGCCCGGTACTTTGACGCGATTGAGATCAATACCTCGTTTCACCAACCGCTTCGGCCGGAGATCTCGCGGTTATGGATCGGCAAAGTGGAAGAGAATCCGCGCTTCCTATTCACCGCAAAGTTGCAGCGGCGCTTTACGCATGAACGGGTGCTGGAAGAAGCCGAGGTGGCGCTCTTCAAGGACGGCTTGTGGCCTCTGCTGCGCGCGCGTCGGCTCGGATGCGTTCTGATGCAGTTTCCGTGGACGTTCCGCTATACCGAGGAGAACCGGGATTTCCTCATTCGCCTGCGCCGGACGTTCCATGAGTTTCCACTCGTCGCCGAGATGCGGCATGCCAGTTGGACGCATGCAGAGGCGCTGGGCACGCTCATCGACTACCGGGTCGGGTTCTGCAATATCGATCAAGCGCCTTACACCAAGGCGATGCCGCCTACTTCGCACTTGACGTCCGATATCGGATACATTCGGCTGCACGGGCGCAATCCGCGCGATTGGACGCGGGAGTTTGGTGGATCGGGCGTCGCGGGCGCACGCCATGACTATCTCTATTCGCCGTCGGAGTTGATGGAATGGCAACCTCGCATCGAGCATGTCAGCGAGCACGCTGCCCGGACCTTCGTCGTGGCGAACAACGAGATAAAAGGGAAGTCCGTGGTCAACGCTTTGCAGTTGTCCGCACTCTTGGGCGATCAGCGCCGTTCCGCTCCTGCCGCGCTTCTCGCCAGGTATCCAAGAGAGTTGGCTGGCTACCGATCGGCCGAGCCGATGCAGGCGGATCTCTTTGAGCGCGCGGTGGCTTAGCAAACCTAATTGAAACGCTAGCGTAATAGATGTCTGCTATGCTGTTTTGCGACTGGCAAGATTCGCAGGAGGCTCCCGCATGCAGGCATCGTTCAGAAGATTCCTTTCCATCTGTTTCATCGCGATCAGCGGCTCGATTGCATTCGCGCAATTTGACACTGCTAATGTGCTCGGCACTGTGCGGGATCAGAGCGGAGCTGTCGTCAAAGATAGTAAGGTGACGCTGCAGAGTGTCGACACCGGCATCGCAAACAACGCCACCACCGACTCGAACGGCGATTATACTTTCTTCAACGTCCGGATCGGCAAGTACACGTTGAAGGCCGAAGCTCCCGGCTTCAAGGTCGCAGTTGCAGATCAGTTTACCGTCACAGTCAACGCCCGCCAGCGGGTCGACCTCACGCTGCAAGTGGGCCAGACCACCGAGAACGTTTTGGTGGAAGGTGCGGCAGCGGCCCTCGAGACCGATTCAAGCGATCGAGGACAAGTGATCACCACCCAGGCCATCGTAAATCTCCCGCTAAATGGGCGATCGTATGCCGATCTCACGCTGCTCTCGCCGGGGGTTCGCAAGTCGGCGCTCGAGAATCAGACTACCACCAGCCGCGACGCTTCTTTCAACGTGAACGGACAGCGCAGCGCGCTGAACAATTTTATGGTGGATGGCGTGGACAACAATGCATACGGAACTAGCAATCAGGGGTTCTCGAACCAAGTGGTTCAACTCACTCCCGATGCAGTGGCCGAGTTCCGTGTTGAGACCGATAATTACAATGCCGAATACGGCCGCGCTGCTGGTGCCGTGATCAACGTGACCACTCGCAGCGGAACCAACCAGTTTCACGGCGCGGCCTGGGAATACCTGCGCAACACCGATCTGAACGCCATCGGTTTTTTCAAACCCGCCGCAGGCGTGAAGCCTACCTTTATCCAGAATCAGTTTGGAGCGGCCATGGGCGGCCCTATCCGAAAAGACAAGATGTTTATTTTCGGCGACTACGAAGGCCTTCGCCGCATTACGCGGGCGCGCCAGGTATCCACAGTGCCGACGGCCGATCAGAAGGCTGGCCGGTTCGCAACGCCGATCCGGAATCCTTTGACGGGAGCGGTCTATGCCGACGGCGTATTGCCTGCCTCGCAAATCACCGGCTTCGCCAAGGCCGTGGTGGACGCGTTGCCGCTTCCCAACCTGCCGGGCATCAGCAATAATTTCGAGTCGCTTCCGCGCGGCACCATTGGAGACAACAAGGGCGACCTGCGCTTCGATTACTACGCCACCAGCAAGCTCACTTCCTTTTTTCGGTACAGCCAGCGCGAGGAAGACGTCTTCGACCCTCCGGCAATTCCGCTGCCTGCGGGAGGCAACGCAAATGGCAACGTGCGCATCAAGAATCGCCAAGTCGAGCCCGCCGTCACATATGCGCTGAGTTCCAGTTCCGTGATCGAGGCGCGTCTTGGCCTCTCCTGGACGGAGGGCGGGAAGTTTCCCCTGGCCGCCGGAACGCCCAGTCTGCTTACCTCCAACGGGATCGGAGGACTCCCTACCGATCCGCTGATCGCGGGCGGCATCAACAGTCAGAGCGTGGGGGGCTTCACGCAGTTCGGGCGGCAAACCAGCAATCCGCAGTTTCAGAATCCGTACAATTTCAATCCCAAGATCAACTTTTCAAAGTTCATCGGGCGGCACTCGCTGAAGGCTGGATACGAGCACCAGCACCTTGAGACAACCATTGACGATTTCAATCCTGTGTACGGCCTGGACACGTACGGCGGACAGTTCAGCCGTCCGGCGGGAGCGTCGCAAGCGAGCGCGGCAGCTCTGGTGGAAGCGTACAACCTGGCGGATTTTCTGGTGGGCGCGCGCTCGAACTACGAGCTCAACAACTTCGCGATCGTGAATTACAAACAGCGCATGCACTTCGCGTATCTGCAAGACGATTGGAAAGCAAGCACCAAGCTGACTCTCAACATCGGGCTGCGTTATGAGTTCGCCACCCCTCAGTGGGTTGACAACTATCACCTCGCGAACTTCGATCCTGCGACGAATTCCTTGATCTTTGCGAAGGCCGGTTCCATTTATAACCGTTCTCTCGTGAACCCGCAATACGGCAACTGGGCACCTCGGTTCGGGCTGGCTTATCGACTAACCACGAAGACCGTGATTCGTTCGGCGTACGGGATCAGTTATGTCCAGTTCAACAGACTGGGCGGCGAGAATCTTTTGGCCTACAATGGCCCGAACATCGTGGACGCGCAAATTGCGCAAGATCCATCGAAGCTGCCCATTTGCGGCCCGAGCGATGCACCGTCCACCTGCTTCCGGCCGACGCAATTGGGCTATCCGGCAAACTTTGCTTCGCCTGAACGGTTCAACACATTGACGGCTCAAGTGCGTTACATTCCCAAGGACAATCCTACCGGCTACGTCCAATCGTGGCACTTTACAGTGCAGCGCGAATTGGCGAAGAACTTCGTGCTGGATGTCGGGTATGTCGGCAACAAGGGCACGCACATCATGATCTTGGGCGATTGGAATCAGGCCCGTCCCAATGCGGTGGGCGAGAATACGTCGCTCCAAGCCCGTCGGCCGATCTCGAATTTCACCTACATTGAAGTTGCCATGGGTGCCGGTTACTCCAGCTACAACGCTCTTCAGGTGAAGTTGGAAAAACGCTACTCCGCCGGGCTGTATTTGCTCAATTCATTTACTTGGTCAAAGGCGATCGATAACGCTTCTGGCCATCTGGAAACGGCTAATGGCGATAACTCGCGGGCGAATATTCGCGACCTACGGAGCGAGAAGGGACTCTCCAGCTACAACCAGCCTTTCAACAACACGACGTCTCTGGTCTACGAGTTTCCGTACGGCCATGGGCGCCGATGGGGTTCGTCCTCCAACCAGTTTGTTCAGGCCTTCCTGGGCGGATGGGAGATGACCATGATCAACACGGCCACCAGCGGATTGCCCATCAACTTAACGTACGATCCGATTCAGCAATTTCAGGTGAGCACCGCTCCAAACTATCGTCCGAATATCACTGGGAACCCCGTCACGCCCGAGGGGCAGCGCGGCACTGCGAACTACTTGAATCGCGCCACGGTCCAGATACCGACGGATCCAAGTCATCCTTTCGGCAACGCCGGCAGGAATATCGCCCGCAGCCACGGGTTCGAACAGGTGGATTTGGGTCTGCATAAGCAGTTCAGGCTATGGTCAGAAGCGAGCAAGCTGGACTTCCGGACAGAAGCCTTCAACCTTACGAATCAAACGAATTTTCAAGCCCCGAATAGCAATATCAGCAGCGGCAGTTTTGGTTCGATTACAACCGCATTCCCCGCCCGGCAAATCCAGTTCGCCTTGAAGGTGATCTTTTAGACCGTGCGACGCCGATCGTTCATAGCCTCACTCCCTCTGCCGTTTGCCGCGGCGCTCCCACCGCTGCAGGCAGCCGGTCTCGAGAGAAAGTTCCAACTCGGTTCCGTCACCTACCAGCTTTTCAAAGACACAACGCTGGAGGAGACCATCACAGCTCTCGAACAGGCAGGTTATGCCGCCGTGGAACTCCGCACTACTCACAAGCATGGCGTGGAGCCTTCCATCGGACCTGACGAGCGCAAGCGGATTCGCGAACGGTTCGCACGCTCGAAAGTTCGCCTGCTGAGCTACGGAACTACTTGCCGTTTCCAATCGCCCGATCCGGCGGAACGCAAGCAGCAGGTGGAGATTGCCAAATCATTTATCGATCTGGCGCACGATACTGGCGCGCTCGGCATCAAGTTGCAGCCGCAAGGCTTCGCGCCCGCCGTTTCCAAAGAGGCTACCATCGAGTACTTCGGCACGGCGATGCGCGAATTGGGCGAATATGGTGCGCCAAAAGGCGTTGAGATTTGGATGGAGGTGCATGGCCGCGGAACATCCGAGCCTCCCGTCGCTGCCGCTATGCTGAAGGCTGCCGCTCATCCGCAAGTCGGCGCTTGCTGGAACTCGAATCCCAGCGATCTCGTGAACGGATCCGTGAACCCCAGCTTCGATCTGCTGCGGCCTTGGATTCGCAATGTCCACTTGCATGACCTCACCGATCCCGATTACCCTTTCCACGAGCTATTCGGACTCCTGCAGCAGAGCGGCTATGACCGCTACACTCTGTGCGAAGTGCCCGAAAGCAAGGAGCCCGCACGCTTTCTGGCGTACTACAAGGCGCTCTGGACTGAGCTAAACCGCGCCTAAAGGCTCATCACATCCTTGAATTTCTGCGCTTGGCGGCGAGACATATCTACCTCCATCCCCTCTTTCAATCTAAGCGTGAGCCCGCCGCTCAACGAACCGTGAATGGAGGCGATCTTTTCCAAGTTGACGATATGCTTGCGGCTGGCCCGAAAGAATACAGCGGGATCGAGGCGCTCTTCTAAATTGAGCGATCGTTGCACCAGCGGACGGCTCCCCGCGAAATAGAGCCGCGTATAGTTGCCCTCGGATTCCAGCAGCGCGATATCGCCCAGCGTGACGAACCAGCAGCGCTCGCCGTGCTTCACGAAGATTCGATTGCGAGAGGCCGGGGAGGGCTCCTCCGGCATGCGCCGAAACTTGACCAACGCCGCCGCCAGCCGCTCCGGCGTAACCGGCTTCAGCAAATAGTCGATGGCGCTTACCTCGAATGCTTTCAGGGCGTATTCGTCGTACGCGGTGGTAAAGATCACCAGCGGCACTTCGTCGAGCGAGGCGAGAAACTCGAACCCATTCTGTTCGGGCATTTGGATATCGAGGAAGACCAGCTCGGCACGGGTTTCCCGGAGCAAGCGGGCAGCCTCCATCCCATCCCGCGCTTCGCCCGCGATCTGCACCTCGGGATGAACAGCCAAGAGTCTGCGCAATTCGTTGCGAGCGAGCCGCTCGTCATCCACGATGAGAGCCTTCACGCGACGGCCTTCTTGAGCGGCAGGCACACCTCGGCCAGCACGGAGCTAGCGTTCAAGTTGAGAAGAACCAGCGAAGCCGCCCCGCCGTAGATCAGCCTGAGCCGCTCGCGCGCGTTCTCGATTCCAATTTGCGTCGAGTTGCCTGCTGCTCGCAACTGTCCCGTGTTGATCACCTGAATTCTCAAAGACTCGGGGTGCATTCGAGAAGTTACCCGGATCTCGCCGCCCTGGGCCAACTGAGCAATGCCGTGCTTCACGCTATTTTCGATCAGCGTCTGCAAGAGCATGGGCGGGATAGGTACGTTGAGCGAGGCCGGGTCGATTTCCATACTTACTTGCAGGCGGTCTTCGAAGCGGATCAGCTCCAGCCGGAGATAGGCGTTGATCGCAGCGATCTCGTCCTGAAGAGGCACGGTGTCCAGGCGGCCGGATTGAAGAGAGTAGCGCAATATGCTGGAGAGCTCGTCCACCATGTTCTGCGCGCGCGGAGGGTCTTCTACAATGAGCGCGCGCAGGCTGTTCAAGCAGTTGAACATGAAATGCGGATTCAGTTGCGCCAGAAGCGAACGCAATTCCGAGTCTTTCACAATCACCTGCAAACGCAACTGCTCAAGCTGCGAATTGCGGTAGCCCTCGAAATAATGCACGCCGCAGTAGATCATCGCCCACAGAAAAATGGTGACGCTCCAGACAAAGATGATGGGCAGCAGGTTGATCCAATTCCAACTTGGCAGCCGGTTGTAATGGAAGATCCATACCGAGGTTGCCGACCCAAACGCGCTGATCGTGCATCCGCAGACGAGGCTTGCTAAAAGCAACCTGGGAAATATGCGAAGCAGGGGCAGGGGCAGCCATCCGCGCCGCTGAATCCAAGCTCTCAGGAAATGCGAAGTGGCCCCGGCAGAGGAGTCGGCCAGAACCAGCGCCAGGATACTCGTCCAAGAGGCCCCGCCATAGAGCGCTGAAAGGCCGACATTGATGAGCGCGTGCGCGGACCAGCCGAGGGTTTGGCACAACAGGTAGCGGCGTTGGCGCTGCATCGGCATGCGCGTTAACGGGACTTGGATGGCGCGGTCTTGAACTCGCCGAGAAATGCATCCATTTGCGCCATGAGCCAATTGGGATCATCGAGCATGATGAAGTGCCGGGAGGTGTCGCTCAGTACTACCTTGGAG
>JANXQZ010000213.1 GCA_025353235.1 Bryobacterales bacterium | reverse complement strand
CCAAGGCAACGGCGATTATCGTCAACCCGACTCACTACGCAGTGGCCATCCGGTACGACATGGATTCCATGGCCGCCCCGCGCATCGTTGCCAAGGGCAAGAATTACTTAGCCCAGAGGATCCGCCAAATCGCCAACGATCATCAGGTTCCAATCGTTGAGAACCAGCCGCTCGCCCAAGCGTTGTACAAATCGGCCGATGTCGGCCAGGACATTCCTCCGCACCTGTACCGCGCAGTAGCCGAGATTCTCGCTTACCTCTTCAAACTGATGAATCAGGGGAGGCGCTAGTTGGCAACCGCCCTACAACCCGCCGTCCGCATCGATCCTACCCAGCAGTCCAAAGGGGTCGCGAAATCGAGCTCCGTCCTGGGCTTCCTGCAAATCGCCGCCGGGCCCGAACTGGTGATGCCTCTTGCCGTCCTCGGCATCATCATGGCGATGATCACGCCTCTGCCGTCGTTCTTTCTCGATCTGTTGCTCAGTGCCAATATCACCATGTCGGTGATCGTCCTGCTAGTGGCAATGTACATCACGAAGCCGGCCGAATTCAATGTATTCCCGACGGCGCTTCTGCTGATGACGCTGTTTCGACTCGCGTTGAATATCTCCTCATCCCGTCTGATTCTGCTGAACGGAAGCACGGGCACCCATGCAGCCGGCGATGTCATCGAAGCGTTCGGCGCGTTTGTCGTAGGCGGCAACTACATTATCGGCGTCGTGGTTTTCCTGGTACTGATCGCTATTCAATATGTAGTGATCAATCATGGCGCGGTCCGCATTTCCGAAGTCACGGCGCGCTTCACGTTAGATGCCCTCCCCGGCAAGCAGATGTCGATCGATTCGGATCTCAACTCAGGTCTGATCGACGAAGCAGAGGCGCGCTCCCGAAGAAGGCAGCTGGCTGGAGAAGCCGAATTCTACGGCGCCATGGACGGGGCGTCGCGGTTCACTCAGCGAGACGCTGTCGCCAGCATACTCATCACAGCCATTAACATCATCGCTGGATTCCTGATCGGCGTGCTGCAGCACGGGATGGATCTGAAACGAGCGATTGAGACCTACACGATCCTGACAATCGGCGATGGCCTCGTAACCGTGATCCCCGCCTTGATGATTTCCATTTCGGGAGCCCTGATTGTCACGCGCGCCAGTTCGGATACCAAATTGGGGGCGGACTTTCAACGCCAGATTTTTAGCAACTCCCAACCGCTCTTATTAGCCGCAGGGGTCCTGATCGCGATGGCCGCATTTCCAGGCCTGCCTAAGATTCCGTTCCTCCTAATCGGGGGTTCGCTCGGGACGGTGGCGTGGCGCATGCGTCAGAAAGTTGCCATCGAAGAGAAGGCCGCCGCGCCCATTAAGGCGGCTCCTAAGGAAAATGTCGAATCGCTGTTGCGAGTAGAGCCGCTGGCGGTCGAGGTAGGCCTAGGATTGGTGAAGCTTGTGGAAGGGGCCCAAAACTCTCCGCTCCTCCGCCGCATTTCCAGCATACGGCGGCAGTTAGCCACGGAGCTGGGCTACGTTCTTCCCCCGGTACGAGTCACGGACAACTTAGCGCTGAAAGCTCGAGAGTACGTCATCCTCTTAAAAGGTGTGGAACTAACGCGTTACGAGTTGATGCATGGCATGGAATTGGCGATTTTCCCGGGTGACAAAGCGCCTCCGATCGCCGGAATCCCGACGCGGGAGCCAGCCTTTGGAATCGCGGCGGTCTGGCTGGCACCCGAAAATGTGGAAAGCGCACGCAGCGCGGGGTACACCATCGTCGACGCTATAAGCGTTCTGGGGACGCATCTTGGCGAGACAGTCCGCCGGCATGCTTATGAGCTGTTTTCCAGGCAAGACACGAAAAAGCTCCTCGATCGGGTTTCTGAAGAGAACGCCAAAGCAGTCGAGGACTTGGTCCCGAAGTTGCTTTCCATGGCAGCAGTTCAGAAAGTACTTCAGAACCTGCTACGGGAGCGTGTTTCAATTCGGGACGCTGTCACCATCCTCGAAGCTTTGGGCGAAGCCTCGGCGATTACCAAGAACACCGTGCTTCTCACCGAGTACGTCAGGCAAGGGATACGGCGCCAAGTCGTGAAGCCGTATCTCAACGCAGCGGGCGAGCTACCCTCTTACTTCCTCGATCCAGCCACCGAGCAGGCCATCGAGAGCAGCGTGGAGCACACCGAGTCTACTAGTCACCTCAATCTCGCGCCTCAGCGGGTGCGGGAGATTATTGACCGGATCACGAAGTTTATTGGCTCGTCCGACAGCCCCATTGTGGTCCTCGCTAGTTCTGGATCGCGTTTTTTCCTGCGTCAGATCGCGGAGGCTTCGGCTCCCAATCTGACCGCCATCTCGCACAACGAGGTGCCGGCGGGAGTCAAGATCCTCTCGCTCGGGGTAGTGAAGTAGCAATTCGATGCATAAGGAGCAGGCATGAAACTGAAATCGTACTTCGCGGCAAGTGTCGAGTCGGCACTGAACACCGCCCATCAGGAACTTGGGCCGGAAGCGATGCTGGTCGACTCGCGCCGGACCAGTGTCGAGGCGAGGCATCTGGGCGAGTACGAAGTCGTGTGCGCGGTGTTCCCGCCAGCTCCAGCGAACGCACCTCTAGCCGATGCGGAAGAGGCGCCCCAGCCGGCATTCCTCCAGCATCTTCGCGCGCCCGGTCTCGAAAAACTGTCGCAGGAAGTACATGATTTGAAGCGCTCCATGGAGCGCATGGCGATGACCATAAACCGGTCGAGCGCAGGCGTCTCCAATTTGCGAGCTAACCCCGAGTTGGCGGAAGCATACGCCAGGCTCACGACCGCCGAAGTGGATTCGGCTTTGGCGCACGAAATTGTCTCGAAACTTGCGCCGCAGTTGCAAGTTGGTTCCAATGCCGAGTCGATGCTTGCGGAGGCTCTGGAAGAGATGCTGGCCGTCGACCCCCGCCTGGGCCGTCCAGGCGCGGCGCGGATAATCACCGCTCTGGTCGGGCCTCCCGGCGCAGGCAAGACCACAACGCTAGTCAAGCTCGCCGCGATCTACGGCTTGACCACGCGCAAGCCTACCCAAATCATCACCATGGATACGCATCGCGTAGCAGCCGCAGAGCAGTTGCGGACCTATGCAGCGATTCTCGGGGTTGGTTTCCAAATCGTGGATACAACCACTGCTTTGGCGCAAGCGCTCGAAGAACACCGGCAGAAGGATCTGGTTCTGATCGACACTCCCGGGTTCGGTGCGAAAGATATGGAAGACGCCCACGACATCGCCCGCTTCCTTTCCACCCATCCCGATATCGACGTCCAACTTGTTCTGCCCGCATCCTTAAGAGCGAGCGATCTGAAGAGAGTAGTCGAAACGTACGAGATCTTTAGGCCCGCCAAACTCTTGTTTACCCGCATGGATGAGACCCAAACATTCGGGCCTATTTTGAACCTGGTTGTAAACACGGGCAAGCCTGTCTCCTTTCTGTGCAACGGCCAACAGGTACCTGAGGACTTCGGGATCGCGAAAAAGAGCTTGCTGGCGGACCTCATTTTGGGCCAACAATACATGCAAAATGCGTTGAATTCCTCCGTGGCGGCAGCTTGATCGGAAATGAAACTACATGAATAGATATCAGGTGGTGGAAGATGGCGTAGAAGAACGAGAACGCCTGATTCTCGAGCATCTCCCGCAAGTAAAGCTGATCGCCCGTCGAATCCACGACCGGCTGCCGGAAAGCGTGAACCTCGACGATCTAATTTCGACCGGCACTATCGGCCTGATTGCAGCCATCGACCGTTTCGACCCTGGCCACAACGTCAAGCTCAAGACCTATGCCGAGTACAAGATCCGCGGAGCCATTCTCGATAGCCTGCGCGGTCTGGACTGGGCTCCTAGACAACAACGCAAACGAGCTAAACAGATTGAGTCCGCCATCGGAGCGATCGAACAGCGTAAGCATCGCACTCCGACCGAGGACGAGATTGCCGAGGAACTGAAACTCACCATCGACGAGTATCATGAATGGCTGGTCGAGATTCGGGGCGTGAATCTGGGCAGCCTGGAGTGCGCG
>JANXQZ010000195.1 GCA_025353235.1 Bryobacterales bacterium | reverse complement strand
CAATCATTGTCACTGCCGCGCGGATCGCGTTGAAGTAAGGCAACTTAGAATTTTTGGGTTGTAAGGGCATGCTGATCGGAACGTTATCTTTGAGTGGCAGCGCTGAGCCGCGAGTTAGAACTCCTTGCCTTTATACATGCTCGCGACCCACTTCTCATATCCGTTGTAAAGCAGGGTAGGGTGCCGGTCCATGGTTGGAATCAGCTTTTCAGTCGCCTGGGACCAGCGCGGGTGGGGCTTAGCCGGATTCACGTTCGAGTAGAAGCCATACTCGGTTGGCGCGAACTTATGCCAAAACGTCTCCGGCTCCCTGCCGATAAACTCGATCTTCACGATGGACTTCGGGCTCTTGTAGCCATATTTCCAGGGCAGAACCATGCGGATGGGCGCTCCATTCTGCTTGAGAAGCGGCTTGCCGTAGAGTCCCGTCACCATGAAACAGAGCGGGTTCATGGCTTCGTCCATACGCAAGCCTTCGAAATACGGCCACGGGTACCAGTTGTAGCGGACCTGGCCCGGCATCTCCTTGGGACGATACACAGAGGTGAACTTAACGTACTTCGCTTGCGGCTTGGGCTCCACCACTTTGATCAGTTCTGAAAACGGGAAGCCGGTCCAAGGCACGGCCATCGCCCACGCCTCCACGCAGCGGTGCCGATAGAGTCTTTCCTCCAGCGGCATCGTGCGCACGATGTCATCCAGGTCGAAAGTCTTAGGCTTGTCAACGAGCCCGGTCACCTCGAACTTCCACGGACTAATTTGGAACGGGCCCACCAGATCCTTGACGGCTTGCTTGTCTTCCTGGTTGAACTCGTAGAAGTTGTTGTAGCTCTCTGCCGCCCACTCGGGCGTGACTGGCCGATCCAGGGTGAACTCCGGATTCCGCTTGGCCGGATACGGGCTGGCTGCCAGAAGCCTGGAAGCGCCGAGAAAACCTGCGGACTTCAAAAGAGTGCGTCGGCTAAAATACTCATGCTCCGGGGTGGCTTCGTTTTGAAATATCTCCCACCCTCGCGGAATCTTGATCAGCATCGGCGACCTCTCCTTCGATCCTACAACCCCCCGGGAACATTCCGGCGCGAGGATTCGTTATATCGGAGGAGGAGATCAAAATGTTCTGCACAAAATGCGGCTCCGAACTCCGGTCAAATGATAAATTCTGCTCGGAATGCGCAACCCCGAGCGCCAAATTTCCGATTGCGCCGCGCACTGGCGCGGAACGGCTCAGCCGTCCTTTGCATGACCGGAAGCTTGCCGGAGTGTGCGCCGGACTCGCCCGGTATCTCTCGGTGGACGTCACGCTGGTCCGCGTCATCGCGGTCATATTACTGTTCTGGCCAGTGCCGTTGATGGCCTCCGTTGCCTACCTGGTTGCATGGGCGATTGTGCCGCAGGATCCGCTAGGCGTTCAGGCCCCACTGACGGCATAGCCGCCCTTCGATGAGTTTAATAGCGGGGCACCGTCGGATCCACTTCGGTGCTCCACCGCTCGATTCCGCCCGCCATGCTTTGGCACGCCACCACGCCTTGCTCCCGCAGCCAGTTCACCACCTGCATGCTGCGCACCCCATGATGGCAGAAGACCACCACCGTCGCCTCATCCGCCAGCCCCTCAATCTTCTGCAAAGCAGCCGGAACGGTCCGCATCGGAATCAGCTCCGCGCCAGCAATGTGCGTGATCTGAAACTCCTCAGGCTCGCGAACATCCACTAGATGAATATTCTCCCCCGCATCCAGCAATTGCTTCACCTCGCGCGGCGTAATCTCCCAAGCTAGCGTCATGGCTCACCCAGCACTTGCTTCATAAATTCCTGGTCGTTCAGGACTGGCGCGTAGTCGGCTCGCATTTTAGCCATGGCTTCCATGTGCTTGCGCAGCTCTGGATCCAGGCCGTGCGCGATTCGCAGCTCCCTCACAGCCGACGCTTTGTCGCCGGTCAGATAACTCAGCAGGCCGAGGCTGATATGCGAATCCGGCAGCGTCCCGGCGTACCGAACCACGCTCGCAGCCGCTACACGCGCCTCCTGTAAGTTTCCTGCCCGCACCAGCTTCGCCCGTTTCTCCTGGTACAGCAGAGCCAGGTTCATGTCCAGCAGTCGCCTCAACTCGGGGAAGGGCTGCGGATTATCATCCACGTTGATGTAAACATATCGATCGTTATTTGTATTCCGTCCCCCGCCTTTCCGCACCACCAGCATCGACGCGGATTGCCGACCGCGCGAATCGCCGCCTGCATCATCGCCCGCCTTCAAAGCGGCCCACATCTTCTCGGCGAGTTCGCCCTGAGTCCCTTCGAAAGCTTTCCCGATTGCCTCCACCACTTGCGGTCCCACCAGAATGTTGCCCTGAGCCGACCAGTATTTTCCTTGCTTGTCGCCTGCCCAATTGGGTGCGTTTGGTCCAGTATACGCAGCGATGTTTCCATCCCGGTCCACCACAGCCACCTGACGTCCATCTTTCCCATCGAAGGCGTCCTCCGCCCGCAATTTCTCGAGGACTTCTTTCGCGCTGAGTCCCTGGCGCAACAATTCGATGCCGCGCGGACCGTAGCCGACATTGACGTTGGCCTGCGTTGCCACCGCCCCTACTCCGGCTTCCGCCCACGGCACTACGGACCCGACTGAGAAATAGCGCGATGCCACCGCGACCCCCCAATCCTTGTTCACCGGATCGTAGGCAGCGATCGAGAAGGTGGAAACGTTTTCCTGAGCCGCGAGGAGGGATGCAGCCAATATCCATAAATAGAAAACTCTCATGCTTGCGTCAGAATACCAATGCGCGAGCCAATCGCGCTAAGATCTCGGTATGGCGAAAGGCAAAGCTGCGTTGATCGAAGTGAAGTGCCCCTGCTGCGATGCGATGCTCCAAATCGATCCCGAGCTGAAGGCCGTCATCAGCCACAAGGTGAAGGAAAAGCCGCCTGTGATTGAAGATTTGCGAGCTGCCGTTCAGAAATTGAAAGGCGAAGAAGCACGCCGGGGAGAGCTGTTCGATAAGTCTTTCCAGGATCACAAAAGCCATCAGCAGGTGTTAGAGCGCAAGTTCGACGAGCTCTTCAAGCAGGCCAAAGAAACGCCGGACGCGCCGCCTCCGAAACGTCCGTTCGATTGGGATTAGCGCATTCACGCGTCGCGCGCTCATTGAGGCTGTCCAACTTCTGCCTTCTTGAGAAAGCCATCCAACTTCTCGCGGCTGAAGACAGTTCCACGAAAAATAACCTGATCGATCTTGTCTACGTTCTGGATGTCGCTCAACGGATTTGCGTTCAGTATAACGAAGCTCGCTTGGGAGCCAAGCTCGATGGTCCCGAGTCCGTGATCCAGATGAAGAAAACGAGCAGCGTTCGTAGTGGCAGTTTGGAGCGCCTCCCGTGGTGTCAGGCCCGCTTTAACCAGCAGCCTCAATTCCTCGTGCAGGCTGAAGCCCGGATAGGTGTACGCAGTGCCGACGTCCGTGCCTGCCAAGAGCTGAACACCTTCCTTGTGAGCCAACAAAAGCCCCTTCTGAATAGCGGCGTATTCGCGCTTCCGATAGGCGATGTAGGCGGGAGTTCGATAACGCGTTAGAAATCCAACTTCCGGACGCCAGCCTTCTTGCTCCCGATTAGACACATACACCAAACGCGCATCGGGCTGCTTGGAAATGGAATCGATAAAAGTGATCGCGTGTTCGATAACCAAGGTCGGAGTTAGATAGGTGTCGTGCGTTACGAAATCTCTGTAGAGCTTCCGGGCTTTGTTTTCGCTGTAATGATCCAGCAGCAGGTTGCCCGTTCTGGCGATGGCCTCAGGGATAGACGGAAAATCCTTTTGCGTTTTCATCGCGGACGCAATAGCCGATGCAACCTCGTGCTTGCCGATCACTTCGTCTTCCGAGGTCGACGTGCCTTCGAGAGCGGCTCCGTGTTCAATGCTGCGTTGCCCGGCTTCCACCGCTTCTCGAATCGTAATCTCGTTCGATACGTGGCCCGCAAAAGGCATCTTGAGCCGTTTAGCTTCTTCCGCTATCGCAAAGTATTCGGGGCGTGAAAGGCCGTCGTAGACTTTGATGAAGTCCGCGCCCAAGGTTTGAAGACGGTCTACCGCACTTCGCGCCTCCTCGGGGGTATGAACAGAAATGACGCTCGGGGAGGAGTCTGCACTCGGCCCGTTTACTACGGGGCCGCAGGCGAAGATCTTTGGCCCTAAGATCGTGCCATCGGCCGTGTCTTTACGCAGCTTGAAAATCACCTCGGCTCGTCTTGCCATGTTACGCACGCCCAGCACTCCGTTCGCGATTTCCATGGCGAAATCACGTTCGGCATTGTGCGTATGGACATGCATGTCCCACATACCGGGGATCAGAAATTTTCCCGAGCCGTCAATGATGGCCGCGCCCTTGGGAATCGGAGCACGCCGCGAAGAAGCTATCTTCTCGATTCTGTTGTGGGCTATGGTGACAGTCATGTCCCCCAGCGCATTGGCCTGATCGGGATTGATCACGGTAATGTGAGTGATCGCGATAATAGATGAAGTTTGAGCTTGCGCAAATCCGGCGGCTAGCAGAACCGCCAACGCGCGAACGGCACCCCGCGCGCTAAAATGCTTGATCATAGATTGAAATGTAGACACCGAGTGCCTTCTCCCGGTTCCTCCACACGGAGCGAATTCTGTGCCGACGACAGCGCTACGACCTATTCAGGCTAATAGTAAGGAATACCCGGGCAATTCGCAAGGCTTGCCTTTCGGCTTCGAGATCGTTTACTATCAGCTTCGGAGTATCGGGTTAAGTGCAGAAGTTTGAAGCCGCTCTAACGTTTTTAAGTCTAATCATCTTGACGCAGGCCGCCTGCCTGGCCCAAGTCACCACCATTCAGACTCCTGTCTCTAAATCCCACGATCAGCTATCTGTACTGAAAGACGGGCCTGACGAAACCGTGCTTTTTGACGAGAGCCTCGCGAACGATACTGCGCGAGTCAATCCCACCGGCGTGCTTGTTCGAGACTACCAGCAGCTCACGCCAAGGGCATCCGGTCCTGTTGTAACTAAGCCGTGGAAAGCAGGTTTGTTTGCGGGCGAGGTGATTGTCGCGTGGGCCTTCATTTATGGCGCATTTGCTTGGGGCACCCGAATCTATCGCCAATCCCGCAGTCGAGAGACGTCAATCGCGATGACGCCACCCATAATGGCTCGTCGCGTAAGGTCAATTCGGCGTAGACGCTCCCGGACTCGTACTCCCCGCTTGCGCCGGGCCGCCGATGCTTCCTGAAATTTCCCCGCGGCGTTGGGAGTACCATTTGGCGTAGATGCCTTTTCGCTCCGTCGTGTTCGCCCTGCTTGCGGCAGCGCTCAATCTCATTGCACAACCACCAGCGGCAGTCCCCGGCCCGCCCACTGCCCTGGCAAGTCAGCCCTCCGATGGCCGCCTCGATCAAATACTGAAAGAAGTCGACGATCTGATGTGGAACCTGAAACTGGGTGACATCGCGGAGGTGGACAAGATCGAATACACCAGCCTCCCGCCGACTCA
>JANXQZ010000119.1 GCA_025353235.1 Bryobacterales bacterium | reverse complement strand
GTCCATGGTAAAGGTGATGCTGGAGGGAGCGGTGCCGCTCACCGCCCGCGCCTCAAGGGCCGAGCCAGTATCAGGCACGCTAAACGTGAGCTTGCCTTGTCCAATGTTGTTGATCGGCAGCGCGACTGTAGATAGCCCGCGATTGCAATCGTCCTGCCTGAGAAAAACCGATGTGGAGGCAGGCATAATGATCGGGTATGTAAAAAGAGTTGAAAGCGGCAAATACACGAGACCCGATTCCGATAAGCCCCAAGCGTTCGCTCCATCCTGGGTGGCCACCATCTTGGCGACAATGCTTTCGAGCAGCTTGATTCCCAACTGAATCCCAAGGTTGCGCGGGTCTGAAATCAGAAGAGTGGAAGCTTGAGGGCGCGCGGCTGGAACCACGTTGGGGGCTACGTTGAATGCTCCGAAAATAGTGGACCCGTCGGCCGAGAAAGTGCTGCCTCCCACATTCGTCGTGGTGTTGATCGCGGTGAGCGGAAAGGGAGCGTTGGCGGAATTGAACTGGGCGATCACGTTCAGCGTGGTTCGATCGTATAAGGTGTAGCCAGCCATGAACTTGGATCCGTCCGGCGATATTGACAGGATGGTCGATTGTCCTGTAACGTAGCGGCTGCTCAACAGGGTCCCCGATTGCACTTCATAGACGTAGGCGATGGTCTGCGTATTGTTGTTTACGACACTGACGCCGACGATATAGTTCCCGTCCGAGGTGCGCAGCAGCTTGCCCTTGAATGTCGTAGTTGGGCGCGCCTGCACGGTCGGAAGCCCGGTCGGGGTCGGCGGGGGAGGCGGGAAGCTAACGGGGATGAGTTGCTGTCCCAGAGGCTGCGTTCTGTCGAAAATCAGCAGCGTGTTGCTTAGATTGGCGGTGCCGCTGCCCTGGGTTGCAATCAGAGCCCGGCCGTCTGCGCCTACTTCGACGCCTTCCGGTTTGGCTGGAACCGCAACGCTTTGGATCAGGCCGGTGCTGCGGAGGTCGATCACGCTTACTGTGGAACTGCCGTTGTTCGTTACATACAAATAAGTACTATCCATCGTCATGGCTGCGGACAACGGGCGGGTGCCGACGGGGATAGGAGTTAGTTTCTGCTTGTTCAAATAGTCGTAGACGTCAATCCGGTTGGCGCTGGAGTTCACCATGTACAACTTGCCTCGGGACTCGTCCAGGACGACATCGGAAGGGGTTCCGCCCAATGAAATGACGGTTCCAAAGGTCGCGCTGGTCGTTTGGGACCAAGCAGAAGCGTTCAGAATAAGGGCTTGGACCAAGACGGTAAAGATGGATTGCAAATAGAACCTCTGCTAAGGTAATCTTAACCCTTCAGGTGACCATAAGTTACGTCTCAGCGCAACCGTTGAGGTGGGCGCGGGTTTAAGCCAGTGTCAAGATTACGCATTCGGAACCAGACTCGGAACGCGCTGCTGGCGGATCGCGCGGATATAGCGGACACCAGCCAAAAGCGCCGAACGGGTTTGCTGAAGCATGCTTCCCTGGAACTAGGGGAGGGATTGTGGATCGCTCCTTGCGAGGCCGTTCACACGATGTTTATGAAGTTTCCAATTGACGTGCTGTTCCTGGATCGGAAGCGGCGGATTTTGAAAATAAGGGGATCGATGAAGCTGTGGCGGATGGCGATATGTTTCCGGGCGCATTCGGTTTTGGAGTTGCCAGCCGGCACCACTGATCGGACGGGGACCAGCGCGGGCGATCAGTTGGAATTTGAAAAATATGAAGGTTAACACGATCACAGAATATCTAGGCTGTGTGGCAGCCGCGCTGCTTCTGTGCTCTTGTTCGCGGCAGCACGTCGCTGCGGCTCGCACCACTTCGGTCGCCCAAACCATGCAACGTCAGGTGTCGAACGCAACCGATGTCGGAGACGGGGACTATCAGACGCGGAACTTGCGCGAGCAGTTAATCGCCGATCCGAACAACCTGACAGTCCGGCTTGCGCTGGCTGACCGTTACTGGAAGGCCGGAGTACAAGAATTGGCTCTGGAGCATTATCGGTTCGCGGTCGAACGGTTTCCCGACAACCCCAAGATCGCCATATTGCTAGCCCGAGCGCTTCGCGATGACAATCGACCAGCGGACGCCATTGATGCGCTAGTAAAGTTTTGTAATCGAAACACGAACCCCTCCCCTGACTTGCTATCGTTGTTAGGAATTCTACAGGATGACGCCGGGAAGTTCGCCGCAGCAGAAGCCGTGTACAAGAAAGCGATCAATGAGGCTCCTGCGCGCGCGGATCTTAGGAACAATCTCGGCTACAATCTGCTTTTGCAGGGCAGGCCGAAGGAGGCAGCGGAGCAACTGCAAGAAGCATTGAAGCTCGATCCTCATTCGCAGGTGGCCAATGACAACTTGGGGCTCGCATTGCTCGCGCAGTGGAAAGACGATACGCAGCCGAAAGAAGCGCTCCTGCGATGGCAATCAGTTAGCGACCCTGCTTCGGCCCACAATAATTTGGCTGCAGTCCTGATGGATCAGCGCCGCTACGCGCAGGCTCGCACGGAGCTGGGAATCGCCCTTGGGTATCAAAAGGACCATGCGGCAGCTCTTGAAAACCTGCGACTCGTTTCCGAACTCGATGGAGGCACGGCCACGCCGCCGCGGCTAGGGCGCAACTCGTTCTGGAGGCGCGTCAAGACTGCCTTCAAATCTCATCAGCCACCTCAGACGGCGCAAACCGCCGCAAATCATCAGTAAAGGACACCCCTATGAAAAAGCTATTAATTCGTTTACTTCGCGACGAGCAAGGCCAGGATCTGGTGGAGTACGCCTTGATTGTTGCGGCTGTGGGCTTGGCGCTGATCACTACTGTAAATCAGCTCTCCGGGGCCATCGTCAGTTTGTATTCGAGCATTACGCAGGGGCTCGCCAGCATTGGCGCCTCGGGCCAATAACGCGAATTTTGAGCTATCGCCCCTGCGCCGGTGGGGTCGATTATTGTTCCCAAACTTGGCGGTGTGCCTCGCCTGGGTCACTGTTTTTTACTGTGTTGTTTTGTTCAATGCTCCGCAACAACTATTTCGCGACTCCGATAGCGGCTGGCACATCCGCACGGGGGAGCGCATCCTGAGCACGTTGACTTTGCCGCGGTCCGACCCTTACTCGTTTTCCCGTGCCGGCCAGCCTTG
>JANXQZ010000080.1 GCA_025353235.1 Bryobacterales bacterium | reverse complement strand
GCTGCCCTTCGTTGCCAGTGACCACTGGCATGGGCCCTTTCACCAGTTCCGCCGAGCACTCCCGAAGAGACTGCTCCAAGTTCGCTTGCGCCTCCTCGATCACACTATCGAGGCTCACGTCCGTCCAGACTTCAGTCACCTGCTCGCCTGCTTGGGCATAGATGAGCAGATCGCTTATTAACGAACTCATGCGCGACCCCGCGCTTTCTATGTGGTT
Organism: Bryobacterales bacterium; assembly: GCA_025353235.1. Classification (GTDB taxonomy): domain Bacteria; phylum Acidobacteriota; class Terriglobia; order Bryobacterales; family Bryobacteraceae; genus JANXQZ01. The sequence goes on along the minus strand of JANXQZ010000080.1, from coordinate 3,349 downwards.
CAGAAATTCGTCAGCCTCGGCATCCAGCTTGGAGCGGTAACGACGCCCCAGCAATGTTGAGAAGCTTCTGATGGTGCGCAGAGGCTCCTGCAAGTCGTGGCTGGCCAGATACGAGAATCGTTGCAGGTCTTCATTCGATCGCAGCAGCGCGGCATTCACCCGCTTAAGCTCTTGTTCCGCGTGCCGCATGCGAAGTAAAGCACGCACCGTGGCCAGCAGGACCTCCGGGCCAACGGGTTCCACTAGATACGCATCCGCGCCATTATCGAGTCCGGTAACTCTCTGCGGGTCGCTGATCGCCGAAGCCGATATCTGCAGTACCGGCGTGTGCGCAATCTCCGCATGCTCCCGAATGCGGCGGCACACTTCGAGCCCGCTGATGTCGGGCAAGTGAACGTCCAACAAAACCAGAGATGGCCGAAGCTCATGCACCAGATCCAGTGCGGTCTTGCCTGTGGCGGCCTCTTTCACCTCGTAGCCAGCCTGCTTGAGCACGCGGGTGCGTGCATAACGACCGGCTTCGTGGTCATCCACGTTGAGAACTAGGGCAAGCGGCATCGGCTGGACCTCTTCAGCATACATCTTTGCGCCGCTTAAGCAAATAGATGCGGCTCACCTAAAATCTCTCGAATCAAAGCGAAGGCCTGCTCACGGCCGGATGGCTGCTTGGGCAAGAGTACGGCGTGGCGGCCCGCCAGCCGAGCAAGATCTTCCTGACGCAACCTTACCGACGAGTGAATCACGACCGGAATCGAAGCCGTGGAGGGATCCGCTTTCAGCTCATCCAACACTTCAAAGCCGTTCTGTCCGGGCATAGTGAGATCCAGCACGATCAAACGCGGTTTCTCGAAGCGGGCCCGCTCGGCGCCTTCACTGCCGTTGGCAGCTTCGATAATACGGTACTTGGTCCCGCGAAACATCTGTTTTACCAAATAGCGGGCAACCTCCTCGTCGTCAATGAAGAGGATGGCTCCGGGGTGGTCCGGTTCGCTGTTTTGCTGCTTCGTCGGCTGCGCCAAGTGTTCAGGCTCGCCTCGCGGCAACATGAGGGTGAAAATCGAGCCAAGGCTGGCCGTGCTTTCAACGTTCAAGGATCCGCCCAAAAGCTCGGCAAGCTTTCGAGAGAGCGGCAAGCCCAGACCAGTCCCTTTGACGTGCCGCTGGATTGGGTTATCGATCTGTGTGAAGTCCTGAAAAATCAGCTGCTGGTGCTCGGGCGCAATGCCGATGCCGGTATCCTTTACGACGAATATCACGTGTGTGCCTGACGCCGAGACGGACAGGCGAACCTCCCCGCGTTCCGTAAACTTCAAGGCGTTGCTCACCAGGTTGCGAAGAATTTGGGAGAGCTTGCCTTCATCGGTAGTGATGGCCACGCTTGGATCGGGTTCTTCGATGTTCAGGTTGACAGATTCGTTGGTCGCCAGAGGACGAAGCATTCCGCGGAGCGCCCCGAACAGTTGCACCACATCCACCTTAACTGGCTTGACATCTACTTTGCCCGCTTCTACTTTAGCCAGGTCCAACAGGTCGTTCACCATTTCGAACAACTCCTCTGCAGCTCGGCGAACATAGCCGACCTGCTTCTCTTGATCCGGCGTGAGATCGCCGTCGATGTGCCGTTGGAGCAGGCCGGTTAGCGCCAGGATGGAGTTCAGCGGAGTGCGGAACTCATGGCTCATGTGGGAGAGAAAGCGGCTCTTGATGTCATTGGCAGAGCGCAGGGCCTCTGCTCTGTCGTCCAATTCGGCGTAGAGAGCCACTACGCCCCGGTTCGTGTCCTCGAGCTCCAGGTTTAGCCGGCGGAGCTCGCCTTGGCGGCGCTCCAGTTCGATCTCGCGTTCCCGCAGAGTATCCAGGGCAATCAGCAACTCCTGGTTCTGCAACTGAAGCTCTTCGAAAGGATTTCTCGCTCCCTCTCGGGCCAACTGTTCACCAAGGCGCGCGATGTCAGCCCGGCTCAGCTGGGGGGAGGTGATGAATTTAGCGAACTCGACACGGGTGCCCCGGCCCGGGATAGATTCCAAAGAGAAGCGATCCATCAAGCGGCGGGTTCCCGCTATGCCTAAACCCATACCAGTGTTGGACCGATACTGTCCCTGCAGGATCGCGGAAACGTCGGCGATTCCGGGGCCCCGGTCAGTTACCTGGACCACGAATAGGGGGACTGCGGCATCCAGATCCACACCGAAATCCACCCGGCCTGACCCTGCATATTGAAAAGCATTCCGGGCGATTTCAGAGGTGGCTGTCGCCAAGCGAATCTGGTCCTGATTGTCGAAACCTAGAAGCCGCGCAAGCTGCCTGGCCCGCTGACGTGCGGTTACGACATCCGGCTCCTGGGCGAGCACAATACTTAACAAGGGAACGCCGAGCTTGGATTCAGCGAAAAGCGTTTCAGGCATAGCTAACTCCGCGAACCACAACGACGCAAGCGTCATCGTGCCCGCGGCTGGCATCCCGGTAGAGAACCCCTGCGATCAGCGAGGGATGCTTCGCGGCCAGACCCGGATAGGCGTCCAGCCTCCAACTCGTGTGTAGGCCGTCGGAGTGCATGATGAGCAGCCCCAGCTCAGGCCACGGGTAGGTGAAAGCCTGGAGTCTTCTGACCGCCTGCCCAGCAGTCCCGTTCAGTGAGACGAGGTGCTGGATGGAGGTGCTACCCGCCGTGACGAGGGCACCAATGTTGCCCAAACCCGCGAACATGACAACCCTTGCCTCCATATCGATACTGGCGACGGCTATAGCGGCTCCGCGAGTGGAGCGGAGCGCTTTATCAGCTGATTCAAGGAGACTAACGGGATCGAGCATTGTTGCCCCTGTCAGGACGGCAGCAGCCGCCTGTGAAGCTTCGGCTGCTCCAGGACCATGTCCAAGGCCATCGGCCAGAAGCAGCACCAGCTTGTTCCCATCCTGACGAACAGTCCAGTTGTCTCCGCAAACAGACTCGCCCAGGATGGGGACCTGCACCGCGCCCACGGCCACATGAAGTTCGGAAGGGCTCGTTGAGCTTTCGGTTGAATTCGGATAGAACCGGGCCACCAACACTGTGCCTTTACCGGCCTGCGAAAAAATGTCGAACTCTGCGCTGAGACGCCGGATTGCGCCGAGCCCGGTACCTGCCGTGCCAGCCGTGGAGAATCCGTCGATGAAGGAAGAGCTTAGGTCGATTAAGCCAGGTCCGCGGTCCAGCGCTAGCAATTCTATTCCTTCCACACCGCCCCGCTCGCACTGGCGGATATGCAGCTCTCCGCCCTGTGCGTGCTTCACCAGATTGGTGGCTGCCTCGGTTACGGCAATGGCCAGCTTGCCCGTCAACGTCTCGTCCCACGAGAGCGCTGTTGCCAAC
>JANXQZ010000032.1 GCA_025353235.1 Bryobacterales bacterium | reverse complement strand
CCCAGGTCTTCTTTCTCCCGCTGGCCACATCCAAGATAAACCGAAAAATCTCCCACCCCACTTCTTCAATCGACGCCTCGCCCGTCGCGATCCGGCCCGCATCGATATCGATGAGATCGTGCCACTTCTCCGCAAGCGCAGTCCGCGACGATACCTTCACCACCGGCACGATAGCTAGCCCGTACGGACTCCCTTCCCCGGTTGTAAACACGTGCATGTTCATCGACGCCAATTGCTGAGTCCCGCATATAAAATCGCTGGCGGGAGTAGCCGCGAATACCAGCCCCTTTGCCGTTACCTTCTCGCCATGGCTCGCAACCGCCATCAGTGCGCTGCTCCCTGCCTTCGCAACCGATCCCAACGCCTTCTCCACGATGTTGGCTAGTCCGCCGCGCTTGTTTCCCGGCGTCGTATTCGCGCTGCGGTCAGCTTGTCCGCGCGCAAGGTATTCGTCATACCAGCGCATCTCGCGAATCAGATCAAGGGCGACCTCTTCATTGGCAGCCCGAGGCGTAAGCAGGTGGACCGCGTCGCGAATCTCCGTAATCTCTGAGAACAGTACCGTGGCACCTGCTCGCACCAGCAGATCAGCCGCGTAGCCGACCGCCGGATTGCACGTCACCCCAGAAAACCCGTCGCTGCCTCCGCATTGCAAACCCACCACCAGATCCGCGGCCGGACACATCGTGCGCACGCGGCGATTGAGCACGGCCAAGCGCTTCTCCGCAGCCTCCAGAATCGCAGCAATGGTTGCGGCGAAGCCCTGCCGATCCTGCAAGCGGATAATATTCGAATTTTCGAGAATCGGAAGCTCGTTCGCAAACAGCCGCTGGGGCTGCAGCTTCTCGCAACCCAGGCTGACCACCAGGGGCTGCGCTCCGATGTTCGCATGCAAGCTGATGTGCTTCAATGTCTGAATTGGAATCGCCGCGCCGGGAGCGTCGATGGCTACGCCGCAGCCATAGTTGTGTGTGATTGCAACCACGTCATCCACGTTTGGATAGCGCGGCAAAAGTTCCGCCTTGATACGCCGCACCGCATAATCGACCGTAGGCGCGACGCACTGGACCGTAGTTGTAATCCCCAAAATGTTCTTTGTCCCCGTGCTGCCATCTGGGTTGCGGTAGCCCTCGAAAGTAAATCCGTCGAGTGGCGGCAGTGGAGTGGGGGTGGCGGTTGCTAGTGATAGGCGCTCTAGCGGCGGCGCCTCGGGCAGATCGAGCATGTGTTCCCGCACCCACGAGCCTGCCAGAATATGTTGCAGTGCATGACCGATCGTTTCTCCATAACGAAGGATCGGCTCGCCTGTCTGCACATCCGCGAGCGCAATTTTGTGGGATTGTGGGATATGTTCCCGCCCCTGATAACCATCGGGGCTCACTACAATTGCGACGTTATCGCGCGCATTGACACGGATGTAGGCGGGCGCCGTCATCACCATTTGAAAAGCTTCATCGCATTCAAACCGCGAATCTTGGCTTTGTCGGACGCGCTGGCCATGCTGAACATTAGATCGAACAAGGCGTTCTGTTTGTCGAACTGTTCCTTGTTGTATCCGAGTCCGCCCCAGATGATGCGGTCGGGCCCGAAGGCACCGTAAATGCGCTCGATGGTGGGCTCCACGTCCATATGCGGGTAGGGCGATTTCGAGGAGTACTCTACCCCAGAGAATTTCATGAACACGCGGGGATACTTAGCCAGCTTGAGCACGCCTTCAAACTCGGCCGCAGTCCCCTCGCCAACTCGCCCGAGATGATCGAGAATCACGGGCAAGCCTGGAAACTGCGAAGCCAATTCCCCGATCTGCGGTGCGAAATAGGGCTGAAAATGCATCTGGATCGCCAGGCCTAGCAACTCAGCGGCGTGCCAAGTTTTCCTCATCGCGGGTGCGCGGAGATCGCGGTCCTTGATGGGCGGAACGGGCCCTTCTTTGGGCACGAAGAGCGCAGGCGCTCCCTTCTTGCGAACCTCATGAATCCTAAGTGCCACAATGCGTCCCGGGTTCTTCTTCATCAGCGCTTCCATGCGTGCCGGCGTACGCCGAGACGTGGGATCGAACAAGCAGGTGCCCTTGAAAAAGCCGCGACTAGGCTCATGCGCGAAGCAGTATTCCAGATAGCGATGGTCATCCTGATAAGGTTCCGGATGCACGATCACCGCGTGTGTAATTCCCACGGAGGGAGCGAATTTCGTGTAAGCTTCGACAGGCTGAGCGGGCGGACGGTATGGAGCGTTCCGCGCGTAAGGCACAATCTTCGGATCGAAAAGGTGGATGTGCGTATCCACCAAAGTGCCAGCCGCGCTCACAGGCAAGGCGGCCGCTGCGGCGACGGCCCAAAGTTCTCTGCGGGAGAGCTTCATCCCTACTTCACATAGCCCCGCTTGCCGGACTTGAAATCGTCCCATTGCCCGAACGCCTTCATCTGCTGGTCGAGCTTGGTATCCATCAAAAGCTTCTCCACTTCCGCACGGCTTTGCCGCCACGCGGGACGCTCCGGGCTCTCCGCGAAAGACCATGCCACTGCCGACGCGATCGCTTCCGTCACCTTCTCCTCGCGCGTATTCACGCGATCAACGGTATCCGACTCGGCGTGATAATCCGCCAAATACGGTGCCGGATCTTGGATTCCCACCAAGTTGGGAATCCCGGAAATTGCGAAATCGAAGTTGTCGGTACCATCGATTCCGTCCACCAAATGCTCACCCGCATTGAAGCCCGACACCGCTGCTAGGGCTGCGTTCAGGGGCTTGCGCAATTCGTCGCGACCATTCAAATAGAAGCCGCTCAGCCGTCCCGATCCCGTATCGAACACCACCGCCATGACATGCTTCTCCATCTCGGACCGATGCCGCTTCACATACCCAGCCGAGCCCCACATGCCCTGCTCCTCGCCTGTGAAAAGGGCAAATCGAATCGTGCGGCGCGGGACAATCTTCAGCTCCTTGAAGCCGCGCAGCGCATCGATGAGCATGGCTGAATTGGCTCCGTTATCCTCCGCTCCCGTCCCGAGATCCCAGGAATCCAGGTGCGCCCCCAGCAGCACCACTTCATCGGGCTTCTCGCGGCCGCGCACCTCGGCGATCACGTTTTTCGACTCATACGAGCCACCGGTTCGATTCTGAAGAGACAGGCGCATGCGCACCTTGCCCTTAGCGGCCAGCCGTCCCATGCGCTCAGCTTGCTCTCGACCCACGATCGCCATCGGCACCGGAGCTAGCGAGCTGTCGAGGGTAACGGGATGGCGGTACAACAAGCCACGCGGACGAGTAGATTGCAGCAACATCGCGGCAGGCCGGTACTTGCGAGCGGCATCCACCAGCACGCCATTGCGCATGTACTCGCCGAATAGATCGTCAAAGGACTTCATCTCACGCGAATGGATCAGCACGATGGCACCCTTAAGCGCATCGCCAAGTTTGGCCAGAACCTCGGCCCCGCCTTCGCCCGCATCCACCACGAGCGCTTCAATCGCGCCATCCGTCGAGGGACTAAAGGGCGCAGCCGCGATGCGCACCGGAAACTTCTCGGGACTCAGCGCGGAGGCTTCCGCCGAGATGGGCAGCCAGAGATTAGGAACCGTGAAAGTCTCCACCGACACGCGATCCGCTCCTGCTTCTCGAAATTTTCGAGCAGCCCACTCCACCGCACGTTCGCAGGCTGGCGACCCCGTGGGCCGTCCGCCAATGCCGTCGCAGAGTTCGCTCAGGTCGGAAAGCAGAGGCGTTGCCCCAAGCGCGCGCGCAGCTAAATTTTGCGGCGCGTCCGTCTGCGCAGGCAGCAGCAGAGCCAGGCTGGCAATGCTAACGAGTCGAAGATGAAGCATTCGCATCCCGGTCATTACGATAGATCACCCCGTCTTTCATCACGAAGAAAACTTTTTCCGTCTGTCGAATATTCTGGGTTGGATCACCCGGGATCGCGACGATATCCGCCAGCTTGCCAGGCGTGAGCGACCCGAGCTTGTTCGCGATCCCGAGCAATTCGGCATCGCCTGATGTGCCGGCCTTCAGAGCATCTAAGGGACTCATGCCTCGCGCAACCAGTTGCCCAAACTCCTCTGGATTGCGCCCGTGCGGATACACTGCCGCGTCGGTTCCGAGGCCAATGCGCACACCCTTGGCCAACGCCCGCTTCATCGTCTCGTCGATAGCGGCGATGGCGGCCACCATCTTCGCTTCAATCGGGGGCGGATAAATATTCTTGCCAAGCATCTCTTTCCCGCCCTGCGTCGCCATCAACGTGGGAACGAGAAAAGTGCCCCGAGCCTTCATCATGTCGAGCGCTTGATCGTCTAGAAAAGTGCCGTGTTCGATGGAATCAATTCCGGCGCGGATGGCTCGTTTAGCACCGGTAGCGCCATGCGCGTGGGCTGCAGTCTTCTTGCGCAACGCGTGCGCCTCGTCTACGATCGCGTTCAACTCTTCCTGCGTCAGTTGCGGCGTATCGATTTCGTCGTTGAGCGAAAGCACGCCGCCAGTAGCGCAAGTCTTGATCACGTCCGCTCCATACTTGATATTCATGCGCACTGCTCGTCGCGCTTCCTCGGGGCTGTTGATCACGCCGTCCTCGGGACCCGTCTCCCGGCCAAAAATGCC
>JANXQZ010000020.1 GCA_025353235.1 Bryobacterales bacterium | reverse complement strand
GGAAGATCGAAAAGAGCTATCAGGAGCAGGATCGCGCTAATGATCGATATGGGCCCGAGTCGGCTCATTCGGGGCACCACGCGCAAACGAAGGATCGCGATCAGCACCAGCGCGGAAATCAGAAACCCTCCGAACTGCAGCAGGTTCCGAGCGTGCGCGTACTCGATCGCTTGTAACAGTTTGTCCGGCGGCAGAGTGTAACTCTGGATGGGCTGCATGCATGGGGATTGTACAATAAGGCTAAGTGGATAAGCGAAGGATGTGCCCGAATTGCCGGGCGTTTATTACGACCGACGATAAGGTTTGTCCGTATTGCGAAGCACCGGTGGGGCCTAAAGCAGCCGCACGTCTGCAGGGTGGAAATATTTTAGGCGGGCTGATCCCGCAGGCGCGTTTCACCACGGTGATGATCCTGTTGATCAACTTCGCGCTGTATATCGCGGACGCGCTGAATTCTCAGCAGATCATCAAGCAGTACGGCGCAAGCATCCCCTGGCCGATGCGCGGTGAATTTTACAGGTTGGTCACGGCGGGCTTTCTGCATGGCGGCATCATCCATATTCTGATGAACTCGTGGGTGCTGTTCGATCTCGGAGCGGAGGTGGAACAGTTGTACGATACGAGTCGGCTGATTGTCTTCTACTTTGTATCGACGGTGACTGGCTTCCTGGCTAGCTCCATGTTGGGCCACTCATTTTCCCTGGGATCGTCAGCCGGAATCTTTGGCCTGATCGGAGCCATGCTCGCCTTTGGAGTGACGGATAAATCGGCTTTGGGCGCGGCAGTGAAATCGCTCTACAGCAGATGGCTGATCTACGCGCTCGTGCTGAGTTTCATTCCCGGCGTGGATTATTGGGCGCATATCGGCGGACTGGCGGGCGGCTTTTTAATGGGCGTTATTCTGATCACTCCTCGCGCGCGTTTGATGTGGAAAGAATCCGCGATCAAGGCGGGAGCGGGGGTGTGTTTAGTTTTGACGCTGTTGAGCTTCGGCCGCCTGTTTCTCGCATTGATGACTACCACGACTCAGTAACCGAGCAGCGCTCGGCATCATGATCACGATCAAAGCCGTTCCCCGCAACACCGCGCTCGATGCATACCGCGGGTTCGTGATGCTCTTGATGATGGCCGAAGTCCTGCAGCTCTCGCGGGTGGCCCGCAATTTTCCAGGCAATTGGATCTGGAGCGTCCTCTCCTACAATCAAAGCCACGTGCAGTGGGCTGGCTGTTCGCTCCACGATCTGATCCAGCCATCCTTTTCGTTCCTGGTGGGCGTCGCGCTTCCCTTCTCCATCGCAAGCCGCCTCGCCAAGGGCAAGACATTTGGCGGCTTATTCGCGCATGCTCTCTGGCGCTCCCTTATCTTGATCGCTTTGGGCATCTTCCTCCGCTCTACTCATGCAACGCAGACGAACTTTACGTTTGAAGACACACTGACGCAAATAGGTCTGGGATACCCATTCCTGTTCTTGCTCGGTTTCCGGCCAGTGCGGTGGCAGTGGATCGCGCTCGCCGTGATTCTGGTCGGGTATTGGCTGGCCTGGGCTCTGTATCCCGCAGGTCCTGCGCCTGACCCGGGTTGGCAGCATAACTTCACCGGCTTCGCTGCGCATTGGAACAAGAACAGTAATCTGGGCGCGGCCTTTGACCAATGGTTCCTCAATCTTTTTCCCCGAGCGAATCGATTCGTTGTAAACGGGGGCGGCTACTTAACGCTGAGCTTCATCCCTACTCTCGGAACCATGATCCTCGGACTAGCCGCAGGGCGCTGGCTCCGTGCCGATGCTCCCCGCATACCCATGCGACGGCTCTTACTTGCAGGTGCTGCGGGGATCGCCGCTGGATTGCTCCTGCACTTCTCCGGCATCTGTCCAGTGGTGAAGCGGATCTGGACTCCGAGTTGGACGCTCTTCAGCGGAGGGGCGTGCTTTCTGCTGCTGGCTGGCTTTCTATGGGTTATTGAAGTGAAAGGGTATCGCAAGTGGGCTTTCCCCTTGGTCGTGATCGGCATGAACTCGATTGCAGCCTACCTGATCGCTCATCTGTTCGAAAGTTTCATTGCCGCTTCGTTTCATATCCATTTGGGTGCGAATGTATTTCAGTTTCTTGGGAAGGAATTGGATCCGCTGATGCAAGGCATAGCCGTGCTGATCGCGTATTGGCTCATTTTGTTGTGGATGTACCGGCGCAAGGTGTTCCTGCGAATCTGATGATGCTAGATCGGCTCGTTTGCCGCTCGATTGGGCCATGCGCCGTGGAAGGCGGGGTGGCGATCGGGCGCAGTTGGGTTCGTTTTGAAATTTTGCGATTGCGTGGGTTTTCGGCGGAATTCGGACAGGTTCAGCAGGGGTGAAACGTCGGCCAGATCCGCGCATTCCTCGTTGCAGCGGTTGAGGACGCGCTGGGTTTGGAGGTTTGAGAGTTCTTTGAGGGACTTGAAATAGGAGCGCTCGATTCGGGTTCGGTTGCGGGCGAGGCGCTCGAGTTTGGATTGGAGAGCATCGTCATCGAGCGCGGCGAGCGGGTCGATGCCTTGGTTTAGTGCGGTTTCCAGGCGGCGGATGCGTCGGAGGTTCCAGGTGTCTGCGATCATTTGATCGAAGATGGTTTGCTCGATGCTGCCGTTGGGCTTGATCTGGGCTAGGTGGAGGGTGAGGAGTTCGTTGAATTCGGTTTGCTCGGCGGGGGTGGCGATGATGACGTCCTGGGCGGAGAGGGCGTAGGTGCGGAGATTGGCGGTGGCTCGGGCTTGGGCTTCGGGTGTTTTTGGTGGGGTGTGTCGGGGGTCGGGCGCGGTGGATGTGGAATGCATGTGTGTCTCCTTGGGTGTGTACCCGGCTCGACTGTAGCAGAGGAGGTGTGGGAGTCTAGCGTGGGATTACTGTATGTGATTGAAATCGAGGCAGATAGAGTTTTATGTATTTCGCTACTCAACAGAGAGGGGCCGCTGGCGGCATGATGGACGGAACGCGGGTTATTAAGCCAAGTACCCGCGCATGGTTCCCACAACGCCGTTTCGGGGCGGGGGCGACCAATGACTCAACGCTACGCCGTTTTGCGGCTTCTATCGGACTGCGACATGGTTGGGCCGGCCTCCGCGCGGTGAGTAGGAAGATGGTCGGCGTTGCAGTCTCGATGCACTACCGAAGTTCGACGCCATTGACGATCCTTTCGGCTTCAGTCTTCGTAAAGTTGCCGGTGACTACGACGGATGCGCCGATCATGGTTCGAAGCAAGGGAGCCATAACCACCTGACCATCAATGAGAATGGCCATGGGTTTACCTATGTGAGTCGCAGTGGCTTGGCGCATCTTCTGAGCGCCAGACACGTTGAACTCTAATCCCACTGCGTATTGCCCAGGCGTAGCGCCGGGAAGGACTTGGGCAGACGCAATGTCGCTATTGGTGACGACCGCTTCTCGGTGGACGTACACCGGCGGCTGAGAACCTGAACGCTTGACTTGCCGCAATCCGGGAGCGGGCTTGTCCTCGGCCAGCTTCACTTCAAAGCGAACAGCCGCTTGCAGCTCGCTTACAAATGACGAATGGGTACGGGAGCCGAAAAACGAGGCGACTATCAGAATCAAGGCGGCCGTCACGAAGGTGGTTAGTCGGGATCGTGATCTCGTATCCGAGAGAAAGTGTGCCGCGGAACTCGCCTCAAGAATGGCTTGACGGTGTCGCTCGCGGTCGCAAGGCGGGCAGGTTGGTTCGTGTAGTAACGGGTCTGCTTCCTGGAGAAGGTTTCGTATGCTTTTCATTTGGTGTCTCCTGTATAAGCCTGCAGTGCGTTGCTCAGATCCCGCCTAGCGACCGACAGATGCCAACGAACTGTGATTGTGGTGATACCAAGGAGGGCAGCGATGGCGGCGATCGTCAGGCCCTCCAGTTCATGCATGACGACGATAGCGCGACGGCGAGGCGGCAGAATATTAAGAGCCTGCCATACCATGTTCTTCGCGATGAGGGTCGCTTCAGGGTCCGGACTGGTAGCAGCCAGCCCGGCTTTATAGTGATGGTCAGGAATCGATTTCTTGCGCCACTGGTCACGGCGGATGTTGATGAGCACCCGCACTAGCCACGCCTCTTCTTGCGAGGCGCAGACGGGTATAGACCGGACGGATCGCGCCGCCCTGAGAAACGTCTCCTGGACAAGGTCTAGCGCGTCGTCTTTGGTGGGTGCGATACGTCTGGCAAGGCGGTAGAGGCGGTCATGATGAGCATCGAACAGGGACGCAACGCGGTTGGGCGGGGCCACGGCTAGTTCTAGGGGAAGCACCCGCGCCAAAGGCTGTCCGTTCATATATCGTTAAACGGTTGAGGGGAGGGTTTTGTTGGTGTCGGGCACCAGTTCAGCAGCTTATCTTACTCGCGATCTGTCGCGCAGTGTAGAGCTTTTCGTCGGCTTCGGTCCCGAAGGCCCGTAGTCTTGCCCCATTTGGTACTGGCGGGCCCCAAGCCCCGTTCTAGGAAGTTCGTCGGATTAGGAGCGATAGAGCTGCTTACGTCCAGAAATCCCCATGGCGGAAAGCGGCAAACAGACGTGCCGCGGGTAGGTTCGAGGCTCAGAAACGTGTTCGGGTGAAAGCGGGCAAATTGCAGAGGCATCGTGAAGCGGAAGGTCGTAAGATGTTTTTTTTGCTACTCAACAGAGAGGGGCCGCTGGCCGCATGATGGACGGAACGCGGGTTATTCGGCCAAGTACCCGCGTATGGTTCCCACAACGCCGTTTCGGGCCTGCCGCAATGACTCCTCCACATGATGCGGTTCGGCGGGAGTTGAACCGCCTGCCCGGCCAAACTCGCAGTTCTTCGGGTTCTATCGGCAGG
>JANXQZ010001227.1 GCA_025353235.1 Bryobacterales bacterium | reverse complement strand
ACGTCGCCATCGTATTTCACAGGGCTAAGACTGATCTCCACAGGTACGCGCGCTCCATCCTTGCGCTGTAGGTGCAGATTCAAGCCGCTTCCCATGGGCCGAGTGACCGGATGGGACAAGTAGCGGGCGCGATTATCGACGTGCTTGGCTCGCAGCTCGCTGGGCACTATAATTTCCATGCTCTGCCCCAGCAATTCATCTCGGCTGTAGCCGGATAGCCTCTCGGCTCCGGCGTTCACAAGCACAATTCGGCCCTGGGCGTCCATCTCCAGGATCGCGTCCGGCGCAACCTCGAGCAACTCGCGAAAGCGCCGCTCGGCTCTGACTTGAGTGTGTGTTTCCTCTTCACGGGCCATCAACTCCAAATACTGCCGCTCCGCAGCTTGGGGAGCAGTGAGATCAGCCAGAATGGCCACATTCCCAATGATGATTCCGTGGACGTCACGGAGCGGGACCGTCCAAAGGCTCACTGCGACAAAACTTCCGTCCTTTCGCTGTCGGCGAACTTCCACCCCTGCATGGGACGTGCCACTAAACTGGGCTTCCAAGAGTCTGAGGTATTCCTGCTCGTCAGCCTGCGGGACGGTGGGGAGCTTCGTCCCGAGTACTTCTTCTTCCCGCCAGCCGAATATCTGCTCCGCGCCGCGGCCCCACATTTTCACGTTGCCATCCAGATCGAGACTGATGATGCCGAGCGGGCAGGCCTCGATCAAAGCTTGGACTTTCCCGTCCGCCTCCAGCGCGGCGTCTTCGGCCCGCCGGCGTTGCCGCTCAAGCGTCTGCACGGCACCGGCGAACTGAAGGCCGTTGATGGCGAGATCGTAACGACCTGCGCGAAGCCGGCTTTCGAATGCGTCCAGGTCCTCAACAATGTCAGCCTCTACCTGGAACCCCGCGCCCATTAATTCCGTGACTAAGTGATCCCAGCGGGCGCGGTTCGGCTGGAACAATAGGACCTTGAGCGGCTGGCGGACCGGGGGAGTAGTTGCGGAAGCTGACATCGTCCTAAATTACCGGCGGTGGCTGTTGTAAAGTGTACCGCCATATAGCCCGACTGCGCGTGTCCGCTCATCGGAGGGTACTCCAATGAGCCAAATGACGCAGCGCCGGAATTTCCAAGTCTCGCAGGATCAACCCGGAGCGCTGGATCTCCGGATGCAAGTAGGCATGAGGAGCCTGAATGTCTCGCCAGGATCCTGGGGGGTGGAGCCGGTGAGCGGGCAAACGCTCGATGCTTTTTTTCGACCAAGAAACGTCGCTGTTATTGGGGCTACGGAGCGGCCTGGAAGCGTCGGACGCACGATCCTCTGGAACCTGATTAGCAGTCCCTTCGGAGGCGCGGTGCTGCCGGTGAATCCGAAGCGTGCCAGCGTGCTCGGCCTCAAGGCCTACCCTAGCATTCGCGAGGCCATGGGTGAGATCGACTTGGCGGTGGTGGCAACACCCGCTGCAACGGTTCCGGCCGTGATCGCCGAATGCGCCGATGCGGGCGTTAAGGCCGCCATTATCGTTTCGGCCGGTTTTCGTGAGGCAGGGCCTTCTGGTGTAGAGCTTGAAAATCGAGTCTTAGCGGAAGCACGCCGCGGAAGAATGCGAATCATCGGTCCTAACTGTTTGGGTGTGATGTGCCCGATTACGGGCTTGAACGCCACGTTCGCCAACGCGATGGCGCGACCCGGCAACGTCGGGTTCATCAGCCAGAGCGGCGCGCTGTGTACGGCGATACTGGACTGGAGCTTTCGCGAAGCGGTTGGCTTCAGCGCCTTCATTTCCATTGGCTCGATGCTAGACGTAGGATGGGGAGATCTGATCCAGTATCTCGGCGACGATCCCCAGACGAAGAGCATCATTCTGTATGTTGAGTCGATCGGCGACGCGCGTGCGTTCCTTTCGGCGGCGCGCGAGGTTGCGTTGAGCAAGCCGATCATTGCGATCAAGGCGGGGCGAACGGAAGCGGCAGCTAAGGCGGCAGCCTCCCACACCGGGACTCTGGCGGGCAGCGACGAGGTGCTCGACGCGGCATTCCGCCGTTGCGGGGTGCTGCGCGTTAACAACATCTCGGACCTGTTCTACATGTCCGAGGTGCAGTCGAAGCAGCCGAGGCCAGGAGGTCCTTGCCTCACCATCGTCACCAACGCCGGCGGCCCTGGAGTGCTCGCAACCGACGCTCTGATCTCGGCAGGGGGCGAGTTGGCGGAGTTGTCGAGTAGCACGATCAAAGAGCTGGACCGGATTCTCCCTCCACACTGGAGTCATCGCAATCCCATCGACATGCTGGGCGATGCCGGTCCCGAACGCTACGCCAAGGTGGTCGAGATCGCGGCGAAGGACCCGGCGAGTGACGGATTGCTCGTCATCCTGACACCGCAAGGAATGACGAACCCCACTCTGATTGCTGAACAGCTTAAGCCTTACGCAAAGCTAAGTGGAAAGCCGATTCTCGCCAGCTGGATGGGGGGAGCGGACGTCGCCGCTGGAGAGCACATCCTCACTCGCGCGGACGTCCCGACATTTCCGTACCCGGATGCGGCGGCGCGGATGTTCCAGTATATGTGGCGCTTCAGCTACAACCTCAAGGGCTTGTATGAGACGCCGGCCGCAATAGAGGAGCCCGGCGAAGGGTCATCCGGCTCAGCGATTGTTGCGGAGTGCATTCGCGTTGCGCGTGAGCGAGGTCGCACGCTATTGACGGAGCAAGAGTCAAAGCGCGTGCTTACCGCCTACGGCATCCCGAGTGTCCCGACGGAAGTAGCTGCGAGTCCGGATGAAGCAGTCGAACGTGCGATACAGGTTGGCTACCCGGTGGTGCTGAAGCGGTAGGCGTCTAGTGAAGGTTCATGGCGAGAACGACGCGGAAGTGGCTGTTTTGGTGAGCGACGGCTTTCAGAAGCGCGGTCTGGGTACGGAGCTGGCGCGGCGGCTGGTGGAGATCGCGCGCGCCGAGGGGTGCAATCGAGTGGTCGCCGACCTTCTGCCAGAGAACGCTGCCATGCAAAGCGTCTTTCGACACCTGGGATTTGAGCTGCGACATTCGACTCGGGAAGGAGTGACGAAAGCGGTTCTTACTTTGGAAGCCCGGCCGTCAACAGTTGGCAGCGCACATGCATATGCACCACTAGGAGAGTCGCTATGACGGCAATGTTCGGAAAGATGGTCGGAGAGATCGCCGCCGAAATTCCAGGATCGGCGCAGGTCTTCAAAAACCACCACATTGACTATTGCTGTGGAGGGAAGCGGCCGCTTCGCGATGCCTGCCGCGTGGAAGGCGTGAATGCAGACCAGATCGAAGCCGAGATCCTGGCGGCATCGGAGGTGCCTGCG
>JANXQZ010001215.1 GCA_025353235.1 Bryobacterales bacterium | reverse complement strand
GACCGAACACTCTGTCGGGCGGCGTATACTTTGCTGCATATAGTGAGGACGGGAAGTATATTGCCGCGACCTACCGGGATGGTTTAGTGCGGGTTTACGCAGCCGATGTCTCTGAGTTGGTTGCGCTTGCCAAGTCGCGCGTTACGCGCCAGCTTACGTCGTCTGAATGCTGGACCTACCTTCAGTCCAATACGTGTCCCGCATTGCCATGATGGGATTTCTGGCAGGTCCCTCCGACGGCGAATCCGAAAACTCTCGGCTACTTCCGGGGGCGTCCATTGCTCAGCCCATAGCGCGCGCTTAGCTTAGTGGCCCCTAACTTCCGGTACCAAGGTGGCTCTGGGACCGGATGATGGGTGAGTTTAAGAAAGTGGAGCAGTACTGTAGGCGGGAAGAAGCCACGTGAACGGGGCAGCCGACATTGCCGACCACCCCATTAAATTATTCCACTCCGGTATGAGCGGGAGCAGGGTCGGGACGATCGGACGGAACCTTGTAATTAAAGAACCCGATCATCATCTCTTCAAATGTCTGATCTCCCCATTTCACTGCCTTCGTGGGATCAGGATTGTACTTATTATTCGCCGAGTTGTCGTACCAAGCTGTGGCGTCAATCTTCGAGCCGGCTGGCACTTTGCGAGGTTCTGCCAGAATATAACTCAACTGCCAGTTGAAGTCGTATTTGGGCACGTTGAGAAGCTCTTCGCTCTTGCCGTCCGGGTACGTGATCACGTACTTGAACGCCTTGCCGCGGAGGTGCATGTGAGGCGTGAGATCGAGCAGCGTTACGTCTTCTTTAAACACATACGAGGCCTTTGCTTCGTAGTTCGGATCTTCAGGAGGAATGGCCAAGCGGAACTGAATCGCGGAACCCGTAAGCGCTCGATACTTTGGGACGTCGTGACGAATCTTCAGGCCCAGAACCGAGCGGTCCACGGCTTCCTTCCCATTTGCGGTGTAGTGCACCTGGAACAAGAAAGTGGATCCAGCCTTGACGAGGAAAGCCGTATCGGGATCCCAGGTGGTGGTAGGAACGCCAGGTGCGTAGCCGATCAGCATGTCGCTGAACTGCTCGCCGCCGCGAGGTGCTCGCTTTCCGCCTTCCTGCAAGAACACAATAATATGGTGGATCTGCGACCGTTGCGAGGGACGTATTTCAGCGGCCTGCACCCAAGTGTCTTCCTTAAACCCCGGATCCACTTTGAAGTACTGATAGTTGATCACGCCTTCTGCGGGTATCTTGAAATCCTTTCCCATGTCCACCGTGATATCAGGCTTACCGAAGCGCCAGCCCTCCACGAAAGTCGGCAGAGCGGGCGTGTCCGAGGCATTCCCTTCCGGAGCGCCGGCATCGGCCCACTTCGCGATGGTGGCCACTTCCGCATCGCTCAAGCGACGGTCATTCGCAAAATGATCGACCGTCGGGTCGGCATGCCAAGGCGGCATGTTGCGGCTGACCACCTGCTGCTTGATTGATTTGGCCCACGGGCGAACTTCTTTATAGGTGCGCAACGCCATGGGCGCCGCCTCACCAGGACGATGGCATTCGGTGCAACGCTGATACAGAATGGGGGCAACATCCTTTGAGAAGGTCGGCGCGTTGCCTCCAGTGGTGCTCGCCGCCAAGGCTGCGCCCGTCGTGATGAGCGCACAGGCCCCGATCGCAAAAACAGACTTCA
>JANXQZ010001214.1 GCA_025353235.1 Bryobacterales bacterium | reverse complement strand
CGAGCGCTTCTAAGCCCGCCTTCTTCGCGGCCTTGGGCGACAGCAGCAACCCGCCCGCGCCGCAGTCCAGCATTAAGTGAAATGTAGGGCCTGCGTTGAACTGCACCCGAACCCCTAATCCCACCAGCCGCTTCGGACCGTCGCTGATTTTATCGAGCTTGATTTCGTAATGCTGGTAGGGGCTCGTCAACTTCCGCGTCCTACGGTCTCCAATGGCACTGTCGGAAGCGATATGAGCGCGCAAACCCCGGGCCTCCCGCGATTCTGGATCGTAGATGGCCAAAGCCTTCGCGAGCGCAGCCATGTGCTCGGCTCCGCGCAAAGTGGCGGCCCAATGCTCGATCGATTTAGGATCTTCCATCGACAATTTATACGCCGCGAGTTCCAGGCGCTCGGCACTTTTGTATTTCGCGAGACAGCGGTAAATCGAGGCAAAGCCGTGCAGCGCACCGGGGTAGTTCGGGTTTAGCTTTAGCGCTCCGCGATAGAGTTTGTCGGCAGCAGCCATGTCTCCCCGGCGGTAGGCCATTCGGCCCAAAGCGGTCTGGCCTTCGGATGTCTCGGGCACCCGCTCGGAAGCCTGCTGGGCGATGGCCTGGGCTTCTTTGCTACGCTCCGCCTCAAGCAGGGCGCGCACTAGCCGGTCATACCCGAGCGCCCATTGAGGATCTTCATGGATCAGCTTTGCATAGGACTCGGCAGCGCGGTCGTAACGAGCGGCAAACAGATCCCGTTGCGCTTGGTGAGCTAAGTCGGCATCAACTCCCCATAGCAGGGCGCACGCGAAAAATAGTTACAATAGCGTTATAATACTTGTATTATTACCTAATATTAAAAAAGGAGAGCTTCTTTCTGGTAGGGGTGGCTGGACTCGAACCAGCGACCCTCAGCTTAGAAGGCTGATGCTCTATCCACCTGAGCTACACCCCCACGCCATTTATTACACCACGTTCGGTTCACGCTTAACTTCGCATGAGAGGATAGTTGTCTATGCGTCTTGCAGTGCTCGGCCTTGGCTTCATGGGAAGCACGCACTTGAAGGCTTTGCGATCCATTCCCACAATTCAACTTGCCGCAGTCTACAGCGGCAACGACGCTAAACTTACAGGCGACCTCAGCAGCATCCAAGGCAACCTGGGCGGCCCGGGCGAACAGTTCGATTTTTCTGCAATCCGCAAATACACCCAGATCGATCATGTGCTCGCAGACCCAGAGATTGATGCTGTCGATATCTGCCTTCCCACCGATCTGCACGCGTCAGTCGCGATCGATGCGATGCGCGCAGGAAAGCATGTTCTTGTCGAGAAGCCGATGGCTCTGGATGCGGCCACGGCCGCCCGCATGTGCGCTGAGGCCACCCAACACAGCCGCGTGCTGATGACGGCTCAGGTGCTGCGCTTCTTTCCCACTTACGAAATATTGCGAGAAAAGCTGCGATCGGGCGAGGTTGGCAAGACGTGCTGGGCAATGTTTCGCCGCCGTTGCGCCGCCCCAGCTTGGAGCTTGTGGCTCAAGGATGCCAGTCGTAGCGGGGGCGGAGTCTTCGATCTGCTAATCCACGACGTGGACATGTGCCTGCATCTCTTCGGTAAACCCCAGTCCGTGTCGGCGACCGGGTATGAAGCCCTGGATGCAGGCATCGATCTCATCATGGCGGAGTTGCATTATCCCGGACGGCAAACCGTGTTCGTCACCGGAGGCTGGCACCATCCCAAGTCGCATCCGTTCTCGATGGAGTACACGGTGGCGACCGACGGAGGGACGTTCGAGTACAGCTCCTCAGGCCAGCCGCCAACGCTTTATCGAGCCAACGGAGAGTCCGAAATTTTGCCGCTGTCTGAAAAGGATGGCTACGCAGCTGAACTGGCATACTTCGCCGCTTGCTGCCAATCGGGAACGAGTCCAAGCCTATGCCCGCCAGAAGAGTCAGCCGCGGCTGTAGCGCTCACGAGATTGCTGCTCGACTCACGAAATAGGAACGGAGAAATGATCGAATGCAACATCTAAAAGACCGCGAGGTAGGCGTAATGTTTTGGGCGGACCGGGATCACCTCGCTCGCATCAAAGCCTTCGGCGTGCGCTGCGGACAGCTCGGGATTCCGGGCAGCATGGATCTAAACGCCACTGCCGAAGCGGATTGGAAGGCAGCCATCGAGCAGGAACATTTCGTAATCGGGACGGTCTTCGCCGCCTACAACGGGGAGAGCTATGCCGATATCCCGACCGTGGAGCAGACAGTCGGTTTCGTTCCCCGTTCCAGCCGCGACGCGCGCGAAAAGCGCACTCGCCAGGTCAGCGATTTTGCCGCTGCCCTGGGCGTCAAGAGCATCGGCTGTCATATCGGATTCGTGCCCGAGGACAGGTCCAACCCCGAGTACGTCGCGGTCCGCGATCTCGTTCGCAGGCTGGCGGACCATGCAGCGAAAAACGGCCAAACCTTCGCGCTCGAAACCGGACAGGAGCCCGCCGCCGCGCTTCTCAGCTTTTTTGAAGACGTGGATCGACCCAATCTCGGCATCAACTTCGATCCTGCAAATATGATTCTATATGGCACCGGCGATCCGATCGAAGCGCTGGATGTTTTAGGCAAACATGTAATTTCCGTGCATTGCAAAGATGGCGATTGGCCTCCCATGGGTCAGCCTGGCGCGCTCGGAAACGAGCGGCCGTTGGGCAAAGGCGCGGTCGGGATGGAGCGCTTTGTCGCCAAGCTGAAGGAAGTGGGATACAAGGGGCCGCTCGTGATCGAACGCGAGGCCGAAAATCAGGAGGAGCGCATGATCGATATCGGGGCAGCCGTGGAACTCTTGAAGCGGATAACGAATGCTCAAGCTTAGACCTATGCGAACATCTCTCATCGCAGTCGTGCTTGCGGCATGCGCCTGTGCGGCGACCGAATCCGGCGCGCCGAACACTCTGACTCCCGAGGAAAAGAGTGCTGGATGGACTCTGCTCTTCGACGGTACAACCATGCGCGGATGGAACGACACCCGGTCGAAAACACCGCCCAGCAACGCCTGGACGATCGAGGATGGCTGCTTGAAAGCACAAGCGAAGCCTCTGATCACGGAAGACCTGTTCAGCAAGCGCCGGTTTCGCGACTTCGAGCTTTCCTACGAGTGGCGCATTTCTCCGAGCGGCAACAGCGGTCTGAAATACCGCATTCAGGATCATTTGTTTATAGCTCCTAACGATCCAAAAATTCCGAAGGAGCGCTTCGAAGCGAAGGTGGAGCGTTCGTTCGCGAACCGCATCAAGCAGAGGCCCGCACAGGGTCAAGACTACGTGATCGGGTTCGAATATCAAATGACCGACGACACCAAAAACGATGACGCGCTAGGAAATAAAAAGCACACGGCGGGCGCCTTATATGACATGGTGGCGCCCTCGTCGGCCGAGTCGAAACCAATCGGCGAGTTTAATCAGTCGCGAATCGTTGTGCGCGGAAACCACGTCGAGCATTGGCTTAACGGTGTGAAGGTTGTGGACGCTTCGCTCGACTCTCCCGAGGCTATGGAGGGAATTAAAACGCGCTGGGCCGACGCGCCCCACGTCTATGATCTGCTCACGAACCAGCCCCGGAAAGATTGTCCGATCTCGCTCCAGAATCATGGAGACGCTGCTTGGTTTCGCAGTCTGAAAATTCGTGAGCTGAAGTAAGAACGCCAACTGGGCCGTGACGGGTTAGGGAGCGGCCAGGAGGGAAAAGTCGTACGTCGTCAGCGTGCGTAAATGCAGTTGATCGACATACTTCGCCTCTGGAGTCACCAAAAAGTAATAGTCGAAGCCCTTCAATAAACCGTGATTGTCCATGGGTTCCAGCCAAGTCCACCGATAGCGGTCGCGGTAGTAATTGGCGATGTAAGAAAACATGAACGACCCGCCAATGCGGACTGGCCGGCCA
>JANXQZ010001182.1 GCA_025353235.1 Bryobacterales bacterium | reverse complement strand
AGAAAGACCAGCTAGTTGGAAAAATCCAAGAGCACTATGGCGTTACGCAGGATGAAGCGCATACCCAAGCCGAGGCGTGGGCGAAGGCGCAGCAGGATACTGACGTTCATACAACGACCCGCTAATTAAGTGGGGGGCCGGGCTTTCGTCAAGTGCCCGGCCTTTCTGCGCAGAGTTAGAAGCGGGCCAAATATTCTGGACTGGTAATAAACCCGTTGATTGCACTTGGCAGCGCGTTCGGATCCGCCAACACTGCCGTCCAATAGCTCAAGCCGATTGGATCACCCGCCCGCCGTAGGAATCCCATATATAAAAGATCCGCATAGGCCCGGGCCCGAACGGTGGTTCCGTACTCAGGGCTCTGTACGAACTGATCTACCAGGTTCGCGCGCGAAAGCTGGCCTGTATTCAGCAGGCCGAGATAGTAGACCAACCCTCCCGGATCGGGTTGACGTCCCAAAACATTGAAGTAGACCAGAGTCACGAAAGCCGTGTTGTCAGTGTTTCCGTACAGTTGCTGAAATTCCGGCGATGTTAGGAAACTGTTCAGAATGGTGATCGCCTGCGTGCCGCTGTGAAGAGAGTTGAAATAGAACAACCATCCGCCGAAGTCCGGATCACGCCTCAAGAGCGCTAGATAAAGCTTGATTACGTAAAGTCCGCTTGAGCTGAACTCCGGGCTGGTGAATAGCTGTGCCGCTACCTGGCTGCGAGTCAACCCTCCGGAATTGATAGAGTTGACGTAGAAATCCAAGCCGCCTGGATCCGGCGCGCGGTTCAGCAAGTCCTGATATAAGGATGTGACGAATCCAACGGTGGACGAAATCGGTCCGTTTTGCGTTATTGTGATCAGTTGGCCTGCGATCGTCAGCGTGCCGACGCGCGGGACGGTGCCCGGATTGGCAAAAACTTGGTACGTCAGAGTGCCGGTCCCGGTCCCGGACGAAGGGGAGGTAATCGCAATCCACGGCACGTTGCTGATCGCCTGCCACGAACAAGACGAACCGGTCGTAATTGTTTGCGTTTGACTGGAGAAGCCTGAACCGACGGTCTGACTTCCAGGTCCGACCACATAGGTGCAAGTCTGCCCCGATGCAACGAATTGATTGCTGATGGTCCCGCCAGAAGCTGAGCCGTTCTGGCCTCCATCCAGCGTGAAATCATTGGTCACGCTGAGGAGCGAAGCGGACCCGAAGGCAGCTTGGCTTGGTCCCGAATTCAGACTCAGCTGTCGGCCGGGCATCCCGGTGCAGCCCGAAACGCCGTCCGGTCCGAACGTGCCGTTGACGCAGTAGTCCTGGATTAAATAGATGGCGCCGTCGCCGGAGCTGGCGGTATTCGAAAGCGTGATGGAAGATTGCGTGATGGCCGCCGCCGCCACTTGATAACGGAACCGCGCTTCGCGAATAGAATTGGCCAGAGCGAACGCGTTCATCTGAATGCTGAGTCCTGGATTTCCTGGCGCGTCGATGGGCGTGATGGTCACGTTCTCGGGAGCCGATAGAGTAGCACCCGTGATGGGCGAAAGCGCCTGAAATGATGAAAATGTCGTGCCTTGAACGGAACAGCCGCCCGGCCCAAGCAGAATGTAAGAAGCCAGGGTGCCTTGACCGCAAGGAGCAGCCGACCCGCTTTGGGCTATCGCGATCAGTCCGGCTATGATGATGAGTTGCTTCAAAATTTCTCCTGGGATCCTAAGCCATGGATGGGGTCCACGGGCAAAGGTTTCCACGTCGTTCAGCTGGATAGTCCTACTCCGGCAGTGAGTATATCATCTGACTGAAGTAGCTGGGAGCGAAAGGGGCGCCGCACTCTTCCTGAGAAAACTCTGGATATCGTGTAACGTTTGGGCTCGCCGCGACACTGTGTAGACAAGCCAATCTAAACACGGCTGGTCCGCAGTGCCAGATGATTACTCTGGGCAAGCAGCGCGGGGAGCAAACGCCTTGATTGCATCCGAATTTACCTTCGACGCCGAGTTCCTGACCC
>JANXQZ010001175.1 GCA_025353235.1 Bryobacterales bacterium | reverse complement strand
TCCTATAAAGAGGCGACTCTGAATCCTACCAATCGGGAGGATCGGGCGGCGGATTGGGAAGCGGATGTGATCAACATCTTCCGCAATGATAGGGCTAAGGCGGAGTATGTCGGAGAGCGTGAAACCCCGACCGGGCGATCTCTCTACATTGCGAAACCGATCCCAGCGGGCGCAAGTTGCCTGGTTTGCCATAGTACGCCCGAAGCTGCTCCTCCAGCCATGGTTCGGAAATACGGCCGGAACAATGGGTTCGGTTGGAAATTGGATGAAATTATCGGGGCACAGATCGTTAGCGTGCCAATGTCGGTGGCTCAGAAGAATGCGGATGGAGCACTATCGAAACTGATGCTAGGGGTGGGCAGTATTTCATTGCTTAGCCTGATTGTGCTCAACTTGGCCCTGCTGGCGGCAGTGGTGCGGCCTGTGCGCCAGCTCTCGCGTGCCGCCGACGAGATCAGCAAAGGCAACCTGGATGTGCCGGAGATGCCTGTGAAGGGTAGGGATGAAGTCTCCGTGCTGGCCGACTCTTTCAATCGGATGCATCGCAGCCTGGTGAAAGCCATCAAGATGCTGGAGGAATAGAATGCTTCTCCGCCCACGTCAGCTTGCGCCTACTAAATCCTAGCTGCTATGAATCGATTGCGTAGCCGAATCTTCCAGCTTAGTCCTCTGGATTATTGCCCTAATTAGGGCGCAAAATCGCGTATCTTTGCCACCGTTGGAGCATCCAGTCCCTGCAGCAGCGCCACCACCAGTTCCACCGTCCGGTCAAAATCGCCACGATTCATGATGCCGTTATGAGCGTGCGTATACCTGACCGGCACCACGAGATTCACAGTCGGCACTCCGCTGTTGCTCTTCTGGATCTCCGCAGAATCGTCCCCGTACCCTTGAACCAGATCCAACTGAAGGGGCAGGTTCTTCCCTGCTGCCGTTGCCTTCACGAACTGAGTCAACTTGCGATTAGGCATCGCCGACGAGTCATACAAGAAAATGCCAGGACCCGCACCTAGCTTGGCCTGCGTCTCTTCAGCCTTGCCTCCAAACACGTCCCCGGTGATGCCTCCTTCAATAGCGATCCCAAGCTCCGGCTTGATCGCATCACTCGCAGTATGGGCGCCGCGCAGACCCACCTCCTCTTGCGTCGTGATCGCGTAAATAATCTGATTCGCATGCGGGAGCGCCGCCATGCGACGCATCACTTCCACCACAACTCCACACCCAACGCGGTCATCCCAACCCTTGCCCAAGTAGTTGCCTGTCCCGTTGAGAACCATGAACGGAGAGTCGGGAGTCACAGGATCGCCCGGCTCGATTCCCATCGCGCGCACGTCCGCTTCATTCTTCGCGCCGACATCGAGGTACAACGAGTCGCGCGGATACACCCGATTCCGCTCATCGACCGGGACCACGTGGATATCGCGAATGCCAGTGACCGCATGCACGGGTCCTTTCGATCCTAAAATGATCCAGCGCTGATCCACCAGCGCCTGGTCCAGCCAGCCGCCCAGCATCTGCATGGTGAGCAGCCCCTTGGGCGTGATGCGGCGGATCATGCCGCCCAGTTCGTCCATGTGGGCGTCCACCATGATGCGCGGTCCCTGCGATCCTTGAGTGGCGATGATGGACCCCATTCCGTCAAAGCGAATCGATGCCGCGAACGGCGTCATCGCCTCGACCATCACCTTTCGGATGGGCTCCTCGAATCCCGACGGACCCGGCGTGTCGGCGAGCGTCCGGAGCAGTTCGACAGTCCGATCTTGAGCGATACAAGGAAGGGTCAAGCACATCAGCCAAGCAAGCTTACATTTCATAGCAACTCCGGGCATAAGTTTACAGCAGTAATCACAGGTCCCCAAGCATGCAGCCGCACGACGCTGATGGATGCCGGAAAAATTTCAAGCCGGGTAATATTGTCGAGAGGCATGGGCAGATAGTGCACCAGAGTCGCCTTAATCGCGTCGGCGTGGCTGAACACTGCTATTGTTCCATCGGGATATCGGGCGGCAAGTCCAGCCAGAGCTGTCGCCATGCGAGTCTGCACTTCAGTGATCAGCTCGCCGCCGGGCGCGCGCGTGCCGCTCCGATATTGGCAGAAGGTCTTCCAATCGTCGCGCTGATCCAACTCGGAGATCAACATGCCGGACCACTGGCCGAAGTCAAACTCAGCCAGCGCGATGTCCGGCTGCACGGCCAGTCCCAAGCGCTCGGCCAGCGGAGCGGCGGTCTCCATGGTGCGTTCCAGAGGACTGCTGGCAATCGCGTCAATCTTCCATCGGGTCAGGCGATCGGGAAGGCCCGCAGCCTGAGCGCGCCCCACATCGTTCAAATGCAGGCCCGGCAGCCGACCTGTTAGGCGATGCCCGACTGCATCCGTAAGCCCATGGCGAATTAGCAGAAAAGTAGTCACCCCCCATTGTAAAAAGCTGAAACAGCGATAAGAGGTGAGCGTCCTTTGTTCTTGGTAAGTACCTTGGGCGGAATGAAGCTGGTTATCTTTGGGCTCTCCATCAGCTCCTCCTGGGGCAACGGCCACGCGACCCTGTGGCGCGGACTCTGCGGAGCGTTGATTCGGCGGGGGCATGAGATCCACTTCTTCGAGCGGGACGTCCCCTACTATGCCCTGCACCGCGACCTAAACGATATCCCGGGCGGGCACTTGCATCTCTATTCGTACTGGGAGGACGTGCGTGTCCAAGCGGCTGACCACTTGAAGGACGCCGACGTCGCGATCGTCACCTCGTATTGTCCAGACGCAATCGAGGCCACGGATCTGGCGCTCGGCTCGCAAGCTGGCGTGAAATGCTTCTACGATCTGGATACGCCGGTCACGCTCCATCGGTTGGAGTCGGGGGAGCCTGTCGAATACCTAGGACCTCGCGGGCTCCGCGACTTCGACTTGGTGCTTAGCTACACAGGTGGCCAAGCTTTGGAGCAGTTGCGGACGCGGTTGGGTGCTCGCCAAGTGGCACCTTTATATGGAAGCGTGGATCCCAGCAGGCATTTCCCCGATCGGCCCACGGACCGGTTCGTATCCGATTTGTCTTATCTCGGCACGTACGCGGAAGATCGTCAGGCCGCGCTAGAGCAGTTATTCATCGAACCTGCGCGCCAGCTTTTTAACCGGCGCTTTCTCATCGCGGGCAGCTTGTACCCGCAGAAGTTTCCCTGGACCCGAAACATCTTCTTCGTCGAGCATCTGGCACCTGCGGAACACCCTTCCTTTTATAGCTCAAGCAAGCTTACCCTAAACGTGACTCGGCGCGCCATGGCCGAGTCGGGCTATTGTCCGTCTGGTCGGCTGTTTGAAGCGGCGGCCAGCGGAGCACCCATTCTGAGCGACTGGTGGGAAGGGCTCGATCAGTTCTTTGAGCCCAACTCCGAGATCCTCATTGCCCGCACCACCGCTGATGCAATCGACGCTATCCAGAGACCACCGGAAGAATTGACGCGCATGGCCGCACGCGCTCGCGAACGGACTCTGGAATGCCACACCGCCGACCTGCGCGCTCGGGAATTTGAAACCGCCGTCGAGCGGGCCGCCACGGTGCAGGTGTGACCATGTGGGGGATCATTCCAGCAGCAGGAATCGGGAGCCGCATGCAACCGCTGGCCTTCTCCAAGGAGCTGCTGCCAGTGGGAAGCCGGGAAGAAGACGGCATCGAACGTCCCAGGGCCGTCAGCGAGTACTTAGTGGAACGCATGATCCTGGCCGGCGCGGAGCGGATCTGCTTCGTCATTTCACCAGGCAAATCAGACATACTCGAATACTACAGTTCGAAAGTGTATTCGGCGGATGTCTGCTACGCGGTCCAGCCCCAGCCCTCGGGACTCTGCGACTCCATCTTCCGCGCGCTCCCCATGATTCACCGCGATCAGATGGTTTGCGTCGGGCTGCCCGATACCGTGTGGTTTCCTGAAGACGCACTGCTGCATCTGCCTGATGACTGCCTATCGTTCCTCCTGTTTCCAGTGGAGCATCCCGAGCGATTTGACGCGGTAGTGACGGATGAAGATGACCGCGTGCTCAAAATCCAGGTGAAGAAAGAGTCTGCCAATTCCTACTGGATCTGGGGTGCCTTCAAGATGCCCGGAGCGGTGCTGCACGACTTGCATGCTCTGTGGCTGGAGCGAGGGCGAAGCGACGAATACATCGGCACGCTGGTAAATGCCTGGATCGCAAAAGGCGGCGAGGCGAAGGGCGTGCGAGCCGGGTCGGCCTACGTCGATGTCGGGACCATCAACGGCTACCGCGAGGCCATGCAGTTGCTGTCTTCCAAGCCAGATCTGGAGGCGCTGATTGGACGGCGGTAGTGAGGATCAAAGGCCGGTGGTGTGCGTGGATCTCGACGGAGTATTGAACCTCTTCGATACCTGGCGCGCGCCGGAATATTTTCATCCTCCCCGTCCAGGCGCTCGCGAATTCCTGATCCGCTTGAATGAGGCGGGGTTCCGCGTTTGCGTGTTCACGTGCCGCTGGTTTGAGTGGGCGCGCGAGTGGCTCGATGAGAACCAACTCGGAGCCTACGTTGCCGAAGTAACCAACCAGAAGGTACCCGCAGTCGCGTATCTGGATGATCGCGCAATCTGCTTTCGTGGCAACTTCGAGGACGCCTACCAGCAGATCGTTTCCTTCCGGCCTTTCTGGGAGGCGCAGTGATCGTCTTCCGTTCCCCGAAGAGGCAGGTTCGCTGGAAAGCACCCGCATGTCCGGTTGATTTTCTGATCGAATTTGGAGAAATCGAGGCCGCAATAGTGGATCGTCTCTGCCCTGATTGGGACGAACTCAGCCCGGAAATCGAACGGCTCCGGGCACTGAGCCAAGCGGCGGCGCACTCCGTAGTCACCGGATCAGCGCTGCCCTC
>JANXQZ010000617.1 GCA_025353235.1 Bryobacterales bacterium | reverse complement strand
CTTCCATCTCACGCGTCAGCGCCTCCACGAAGTAGCTTCCGCCCAGCGGGTCGGGCTCGTTCGCAACTCCGCTTTCGTACGCGATCACCTGCTGAGTCCTCAGAGCGATCGTCACCGCATGTTCGCTCGGCAGCGCATACGCCTCGTCTAGAGAATTCGTATGCAGCGACTGTGTCCCGCCTAAAACCGCAGCCAGCGCCTGCAAAGCCGTGCGGATTATGTTGTTCTGCGGTTGCTGCCAAGTCAGCGAGCAGCCCGCCGTTTGAGCGTGGGTCCGCAGCTTCCAACTGCGTTCGTCCTTGGCCCCGAATCGGTCGCGCATCACCTCCGCCCAAATTTTCCGTGCAGCGCGGAACTTAGCGACCTCTTCGAAGAAGTCGGTATGAGAATTGAAAAAAAAGCTCAGCCTGGGCGCGAAGCTATCCACTGAAAGGCCACGTTCCATGGCCCACTCAACGTATTCGATACCATCACGAAGCGTGAACGCCAGCTCCTGAACCGCAGTCGAACCGGCTTCGCGAATGTGGTACCCGCTAATCGAAATCGGGTTGAAGCGCGGGACGTGTTTGGTGGCGTACTCGATCACGTCGGTCACCAGGCGCATGGAAGGCCGAGGCGGATAAATGTACTCCTTCTGAGCGATATACTCTTTCAGAATGTCGTTCTGCAGCGTGCCTGAGATCTTATTCCAATCCGCTCCTTGCTTCTCGGCGACCGCCAAGTACATGGCCCAGACAATCGGTGCCGGCGAATTGATCGTCATCGAGACTGTGACGTCCGCCAGCGGAATGCCCCGAAACAGAATTTCCATGTCCTCCAGCGAAGAGATGGAGACGCCACACTTGCCCACCTCGCCGGTTGAAGTGGGATGGTCGGCATCGAACCCCATCAGCGTGGGAAGATCGAAGGCCACTGACAATCCCGTTTGCCCCTGGCTCAGGAGATAAAGATAACGGCGGTTGGTTTCTTCCGGCGTGGCAAAGCCTGAAAATTGCCGCATGGTCCAGAGCTTGCCGCGATACATGGACTCGTGAATGCCCCGCGTATAGGGGAACTCGCCGGGTTCAAGCGGCTCTAAATTTGCAATGTGCTCGGGTCCGTAAAAAGGCTCCACGGGGATGCCGCTAAGCGTCTTGCGTTCGGTGGATGTGACTGTGCCGGTCGGCTTTGCCATTACTCCGATTGTAGTCGGAAGCCGGTTACATTAGAATTAGCGATGCTGTGGTTCCATCCCCATCGTCGTAGATCAACTCCAAACTTCGAATCGATTTGACCTTGCCTGAAAAGGGGAAATAGAGATATCCGCTGCGGGGTCCCTTGATCGCATCTTCCGGGAGCGCTAGACGCTGGCACACCTCCCCGATCGGCATGCGCGGTGCCGATTCGGGAGTCTCTCCGGCTCCTTCCGGTACGGGCGACCGCCTGGGTCTATCCGCGCTTTGATCGCCGGGGAACCTGCCTGGATGCGGAGTTCGGCCTACTGTTACGTTCGCGTCTCCCATTCCAGCTTGGGCGGTCAAGGTCGGGTGCTGAGTCCAATCTGGATACTTCATGGAGGTCGCAACCATCCCCGGCGACTGCGAGTAAAGCACTGCTTTTTTCCCATTGATCCGCAGGCTGAATCGGCCGCTGGAGATAGTCCATGGTAGCGCCGTAACGGGATAAGCTGCGACGTCAATCACCAGATAATCGCCCACCACGATCACGCCCTCGGAAGTTTGCAGCGAGTGGACGAGATACTCGGCGCCGAGTTCCATTTGCGGCAGTTTCTGGCGGGCCGGGTAGTCAGCAGCTTTCTCCTTCGTCGGCGTTCCCTGGGCCATGGCCGTCGCAGGTGCGATAACGAGAGCCAGCCCCAGCAATAGCGAGATAATATAATCCGGCTTCATGGCATTCAGGGCTCCCATCCGCTTTCTCCTCACCTGCTTCATGCTACTCCTCTTCGTTGCGGCGGCAAAGCGTGCCCCCTCGCTGCGAGTCAGCATCGATCGCGAGATAGCGGGTTCAAAACGCTTCGCCTCGGCATTCTTAGGAATGCACGTAGTCCGCTTAAGCGACGGCCAGGTTCTCTACGCGCGCAATCAGGATCACCTTTTCACTCCGGCATCCAATACTAAGCTGTTTTCCACCGCATTCGCGCTCACGCGTCTGGGCGTGGATTACCAGTTTGTGACCTCGATTCTGGCGGACAAGCCGGTCGGCAGCGATGGCGTCCTGGACGGAGACTTGATCTTTGTCGGGCGCGGCGATCCGAGCCTATCCAACCGCCCTTATCCTTACGTAAAGGAATGGATCGCGGAGCCGCAAATCAAACCGATCGAAACGCTGGCCGATCAACTGACGGCGGCTGGATTGAAAGCCGTGCGCGGCGATATCGTGGGCGACGATACCCGCTACCCCTGGATGCCATATCCGCCTGGCTGGGCAGACGACGATGGGCTTTGGGAGTACGGCGCGCCGGTCAGTGCTCTGATGGTCGCTGACAACCGAGTGGATGTTTCCATCGCGCCTGGGGACGCCGAAGGTGAGCTGGCGCACGTGAGCATATCCCCTCAGTTTGAGTTTTTCACTTTGGATAACCGCATTCAAACCATCGCTTCCGGTGAGCGGGCGATTCACGTGAACGGTCTGCCAGGCATGCCCGAACTCCGTTTTTGGGGATCGATTCCCACTGGTGGCGAGGTTGACGCGAACCCCATGGCGGTGGCCGATCCTGCTGTCTTCGCCGCCGCGATGCTCAGGGATGCTTTGATCCGGCGAGGCATCGTTGTGAATGGAAGCGCGGTGGCTCGCCATCGGTTTCCAGGAGAACCGGCTGTTGCGGTCCCTGGGATCGAACTCGTGCGACGCGTGTCCCCGCCTTTGAGCCAACTCCTGCAGGTGGTGGATAAGGTAAGCCAGAATCTACATGCCGAAGTTATGCTCCGCGAGGTTGGCGCGGTCCGCGCGAAGGAGGGGCTGGAGGAGTTGCGCGATTTTCTCACCGAGGCGGGGGTGGCAGAGGACCAGTATCGGTTTGTTGACGGGTCCGGCCTATCTCGCAACACGCTGGTATCTCCGCAGGCGGTTACGAAACTTTTGGAGTACATGTATCGCTCGCCTCTGCGGGACCAATGGATCGCACTTCTGCCCGTGGGCAGCGAAGACGGGACTTTGCGGAAGCGCTTCAAAGGCCACCCCGAAGCCACTGCGATTCACGCCAAAACTGGCAGCTTGTCGCATGTCCGTGCGCTCTCGGGATATGCGGAGTCGAAGCGGCAAGGGACGGTTGCTTTTTCTCTTCTGCTGAACGGCTATATCGCGCCGGATGCCGAGGTGGCTCGTTTTCTTGATAACATTGGGTTGAAATTGCTTCCGTAGGAATTGATCATGCCCATTTACGAATATTTGTGCGAGGATTGCGGTTCGAAGTTCGAGAAGCTGATGCGGAATGGTGACGCGGTCGCGTGTCCTTCTTGCGGCCAGGATCATCTGAAGCCGCAGCTGTCCACGTTCGCAGCGCACGCGAACGGGAAGAGCAAGTCGCAGGAGATGCCTTCTTGTCCGGGTGGAATGTGCCAGACTCCTGGCATGTGCGGAATGAACTGACCTGCTTTGTGGGGCAGCCAATCCTGGCTGCAGCCGGCTTTCAGCCGGCTCTTTCCACTCACGATAATGCCGCCTGAAAGGCGGCTGC
>JANXQZ010001119.1 GCA_025353235.1 Bryobacterales bacterium | reverse complement strand
GAAGTACTAGCACTGCCTTTTTGTTGCCCAAAATATACGAGGCCACTCCGCCGATGCCGGAGATTGGCAGTTTCACCTCAGGGTCGGACGCGATCTGCTGAATCATGTGCAGCGCGATCGGCTTTACAGCCGGACCGCAATAACCGCCATGGGACGAGCGGCCATCGACATCAGGGCGTGGAATCAGGGTATCCAAATCTATGCCCGTGATCGAGTTGATGGTGTTGATGGCCGAGAGACCATCGGCATGGGCGCGTTTCGCCGCACGCGCAGGCATGCGAATATCGGTCACGTTCGGGGTTAGCTTCACCAGCACCGGAGTGCGCGCAACTTCTTTCACCCACTCCGTAATCATGCAGGCGTACTCAGGCACTTGCCCGACTGCTGCCCCCATTCCGCGCTCGCTCATTCCGTGCGGACATCCGAAGTTGAGTTCCAGGCCATCGGCTCCCGCGTCCTCCGCCTGCCGCACGATCAGGTGCCAAGCATCTCGATTCGATTCCACCATCAGCGAGGCGATCACGGCATGGTGGGGATAGCGCTTTTTCACCTCGGCCATTTCACGCAGATTAACTGCGAGAGGCCGATCGCTGATCAGTTCGATGTTGTTCAGGCCCATCATGCGCTGGCCGTTCCAATCAACGGACGAGTAGCGCGAGGTGCAATTGACGATGGGTTCGCCAAGCGTCTTCCAAACTGCCCCGCCCCAGCCCGCGTCGAAGGCGCGCATGACCTGGTCGCCGCAATTGGCGGGTGGTCCCGATGCCAGCCAGAAAGGGTTTGGGCTGCGGATGCCTGCGAAATTTACAGAGATGTCAGCCATGCTCCGCCTCACCTTCTCCGGCTACGATGAATCTGCCCAAGCTTGCGGCTATGCTGCCTGGAGAGCACTTTCCCGCGATCAGGATTCTGCATTGATTGTGGGGCGGGCAATCTTGCCCGCAGCCGCCTTTTAGGCGGCTTTGTTCCGGGCCATCAGAGAGTATTTGTACCCCGGGAAAGCCGGCTGAAAGCCGGCTGCAGCCAAGATTGGCTGCCCCACAATCTGTCAAATGGACTCTTATCGCTAAAACTAAGTGGAATTGGCCAATCCAGGCTGCAGCCGGCGTTCCTTCCGGCTCCCCATGCAGGGAAACCTCGCCCAGTGCATTCAGAGGCATGTCAGCCATGCTCCGATTCCTAGTCCAGCACGTTTCCCTTCCGCTGCGGCGTCCACTACTTCGCGTCCGCCGTTGACGCAATCGCCGCCCGCGAAGTAGCGTGGATTGGCCGACTGTCCAGTAGCTGAATTGACCACAACGCAACCAGCCGAGAATTGGATCCCGCAGTCAGGCCCGAGCATGCGAGCAAGCTTAGTCTGTCCGAGCGCGACGATCACCGAATCACATTCCACTATGAAGTTCGATCCCGGCACTGGTTGCGGGGGCGAGCCCGCTTGCATGCGCATCAGTTCGATTCCGGTAACCCGATCAAGCCCCTCAATCCTTGCAGGAAGCGCTCGCCAGAGAAAGCGCACCCCTGCTTTTTTCGCATGCTCGTATTCGAAGTCGAAGGCGGGAAGGTCGGCCTCTGTGCGGCGATACGCGATGGTCACCTGCTCGGCACCGAGCAGTTTCGAAGCGACAGCGGCGTCGATGGCGGTATTGCCAGCACCAATTACGACTACGTTTCGTCCAACGGAAACCTCGGCAGAAGTCTTATACGCTGCGATGAAGGTAACGGCGTCCACCACGCCTTCCAGTTCCTCGCCGGGAATGTTGAGTTTCTCCGTGGGGCCGAGTCCGACGCCGAGGAAAATCGCGTCAAACTCTTTCTCGATTTTCTCCAGCGGGAGATCCGCGCCGACCGCTTGGCACGTGCGAAACTCGACTCCCAATGAGCGGATGAACTCGACCTCGCGTTGGCTGTCCGAGGGCCTGAACTTATACTCAGCCACCCCGTAGGTATTGAGGCCCCCGGCGAGCGGACGCGCATCGAAGATCGTGACCGCGTATCCTTGACGGCGCAGTTCGGCGGCGCAGGCGAGCGATGCGGGTCCGGCGCCAATGCAGGCAACGCGCTGGGTTCTAGCAGGGCTCACGGGTAAGGGCATGATCGCGCCGCTATCGTAAAACCGCTCCATAGCATGACGCTGCAGCTTGCCAATCTCGATTGGCTGCCGGTTGTAGCGATGCATCACGCAAGCGCCTTCGCACAAGACATCGACCGGACAAACGCGGGAGCAACTCAATCCCAGAACATTGGCTTCCAGGATCGTGGCGGCCGAGCCCTTCAAATTGCCGGTCGCGATCTTCTTGATAAAACGCGGAACGTCGATGTGGGTCGGGCAGGCCAGCATGCACGGGGCGTCGAAGCAGAAAAGACATCGATTCGCTTCGATAGCCGCCTCCTGCGGGGCAAAGGGCTGCTTCAAGTCAGCAATATGCGGGACGTGCGCGAGCATGTTTACGGCCTTACAAGCGATTCATACATGTCGGGACGCCGGTCCCTGAAAAATTGCCAAGTCTTGCGGACCTGAGCGATCATGTCCAGATCCACATCGGCCGTCAGCACTTCGTCCTGATCGCGCGAAGCCTGTGCGAAGATCTCGCCACGCGGATTGCAGAAGTAACTGGACCCGTAGAACTCGCCCATGTTCCAGGGCGCTTCCACGCCGACCCGATTGATCGCGGCGATAAAATATCCATTGGCTACGGCATGCGCGGGCTGCTCGATCTTCCAAAGATGATCGCTAAGACCGGTCACCGTGGCGGACGGGTTAAAGACAATCTCCGCTCCATTGAGACCCAGGGCGCGAGCGCCTTCCGGAAAGTGGCGATCATAGCAGATGTAAACGCCGATGCGCGCGAAGCCAAGATCGAAAGTCGGATAGCCAAGGTTGCCGGGCCGGAAGTAGAATTTTTCCCAGAAGCCGGGCGCGACGTGCGGGATGTGGGTCTTGCGGTACTTGCCTAGATACGTGCCATCCGAACCGACTACGGCGGCAGTGTTATAGTACACGCCTTCCTGCTCGATTTCGTAGATGGGAACGACGAGTGCCATGCGATGCTTGCGCGCGAGATCCTGCATTAGCCGGATGGTGGGGCCGTCTGGAATTTGTTCCGTAAAGTCGTACCAGCGCGTGCTTTGTTCGGCGCAGAAGTAGGGGCCGTAGAAGATCTCTTGAAGGCAGGTAAGCTGCGAACCGGCTTCAGCGGCTTGACGAATGAGCTCGATGTGTTTCTCGATCATCGCTTGCTTGACCTGTTGGAGCGGCAGGTCGGGCGATGCGACGTTGGCAGCCTGAATCAGAGAACAGCGAACGATGCGAGGCATGGTCGTGAAGGACCTTAATTATAACGTGCTTAGACTGTTGCTTTATTTGGAGGAATAGTGGATGATATGGAGGAAAGGAGCAGTATGCCTGTTCTAAATATCAAAGACCCCGAAACATACGAACTTGCGAGAGAGGTAGCTCAAAGGAGGGGTGAAACGCTGACGCAAGCCGTGAAAACAGCTCTAAAGGAACGATTGGCTCGCGAGCGCACCACACAAGCTGATCAGGATCGACTGGTGGCGCGTGTGCTGGAGATTGCTCAATGGATATCTTCTCATCCCGTCCTGGATGCACGGACCCCCGACGAAATCATGGGGTATAACGATATCGGAGTGTGGGATTGATCATCGACGCTTCCGCAATTGTAGCCATCGCGCTTCGCGAGCCGGAGGCGGCGCGCATGGTCACAGCGATCACGCAAGCTCCTGTGCGTCAGATGTCGGCTCTGAATTCAATGGAGGCTTTGATGGTCGTCGAAGCACGGCTTGGGCGAGCGCCGGCTGATGGGACGTTGTTACTCATACGGACGCTGGAGGTCGAGATACTGCCATTTGACCAAAACCACATGACCGTAGCCCGCACAGCATGGCAGCGCTTCGGCAAGGGCCGACATCCCGCAGCATTGAACCTGGCCGATTGCTGCGCCTATGCAGCGGCTATCGTCACCAACCAACCGCTCCTTTTCAAAGGCAACGATTTCGGGAAGACGGATGTCCAATGCGCGGAGTGGTGAGTTACGGCTGGTAAGGCCAATGTGACGTGGTCGAGTAGCCGCCATCCACCGCGATCACCTGCCCCGTAATATAGTCCGAACCCGCGCCGCTCAAAAACGTAGCCAGCGGAGCGATGTCTGCTGGAGTACCTGTGCGCGGATTGGCTTGGGCTCCGGCAAGCCAAGCTTTCATGTCGTCCCTCTGCCACATATCGCGATTCAGATCCGTCACGATAAAACCAGGAGCGATGCAATTTACCTGAATATTGTACTTTGCCCACTCAGCGGCCAACGAGCGAGTCAGCCCGGCCAAGGCGCTTTTAGTCATGGTGTACACAGTCAAATAAGGAAGCCCGAGGAGCGACATCATGCTGCCGATAAAGATGATCTTGCCACCCCGGCCGCGCGCGATCATGCGTTCGCCAGCACGGCGTGTAATGTTCACGATTCCGTGCAGGTTGGTTTGGAAGATGTGCTCGTACTCCTGCGGCGTGTAGTCGGTAAAAGCCTTGCGGACATTCGTGCCGGCCACATTCACCAGGATGTCGCAGTCCGGCAATTGCGCAGTGGCATCCGGATGAGCGGTGTCGATCTGCATGGGAACGGCTTGCATGCCCGACGCTCGCAAGGCCAGCGTTTCCCGTTCCAGCACATTCATCGAACGTGCCGCCAGAATCGTACGCGCGCCAGCGTAGGCGAGGTCCCGGGCGATGGCCAAGCCGATTCCGCGGCTTGCTCCAATCACGAGAGCGGTCTTGTTTGTGAGTAGAGACATGAAAAAGTGAGCGAGAATAGAATGCTAACATGAAAACTTTTTCGGTGGCCGTGATCCCGGGTGACGGGGTAGGCAAAGAGGTGGTTCCGCAGGCCATTCGAGCGCTCGACGCGGCGGCTAGCCGATACGGCTCGCACCTGCATTACGAGCAGTTCGACTGGGGCGCCGATTACTATTTTCGGCACGGCCGCATGATGCCCGAGAATGCGCTCGAACTACTGCGAGGGAAGGATGCGATTTTCCTGGGCGCGATCGGCCATCCCAAGATCGCGGACCACATCACGCTAAACGGACTGCTGCTTCCGATCCGGCGCACCTTCGATCAGTTTGCCAATGTCCGTCCGGCGGTTCTGTATAAGGGCGTTAGATCGCCGCTGTCGAATCCGGGCGAAATCGATATGCTGGTTGTCCGCGAAAACACCGAAGGCGAGTACGCGCAAGTTGGGGGTTTCGTGCATCAGGACCACCCCGGCGAGGTGGCGATTCAGACCGGAGTCTTCACCCGGCAAGGGGTGGAGCGCGTAGTGCGTTTCGCCTTTGAACTGGCGCGCAAGCGGAACAGGAAAAAGCGCCTCACTTCGGTCACGAAATCGAATGCGCAGGGTTTCGGCTTGGTGTTGTGGGATCGCGTGTTTCAGATGGTGGCGGCGGAATATCCGGATATCGAGACCGAGTCGCTGCTAGTGGATGCTGCCGCGATGAACTTCATCCGCAGGCCGGCGAGTTTCGACGTAGTGGTGGCGTCCAACTTGTTCGGCGACATTTTGAGCGATATTTCGGCGATCATTGCCGGGAGCATTGGGCTGGCTGCAAGCGCGAATTTGGACCCGACTAGGCGCTACCCTTCCATGTTCGAACCCGTACATGGATCGGCGCCCGATATCGCCGGAAGGGGCATCGTGAACCCGATGGCGCAGATTCTATCGGGCGGCATGATGCTGGAGCATTTGGGTCTGGAGGAAGCTGCCGCAAAGGTGGAGCGGGCTGTCGCGGCGGTGCTGGAAGAAGGCAATGCGTTGACGCCGGATCTGGGCGGGTCGGGTACTACGGTCGAGGTTACGGACGCGGTGATTCGAGCGATTGAGGCGTGAAGATGTTGCGGAGAGGGAGTGAGAAGCCTGGCAGGAAATCGGGAACTTCGAGAATGTCGGTCTCTCGTAATCGGCGGGCTGAGCCTTCCTGGTACAGCCAGAAAACCCGCTGATCCGGGTAGATCACCCAGACTTGCTTGGCACCGGCAGCCAAGTATAGTTCCACTTTGGATTGAAGTTCGGCAGCGCTCTCGGAGAAGACAACTTCAATGGCTAGCTCGGGAGCACCTGCGGGATATTCGTTTGAATTCGGCTCATCAGCCCGAGGTGTAGAGAGCAAGGAAACATCAGGCTGGCGCAAGTCGAAGGGGGTCAAACGAAACCTTGTTTCACAAAGCGGCGTCCAGGCCGTATGCTGCATCGAGTATGCGAATAGCGCGCCGAATACCTTCGCTTTCACACGTTCATGTCCAAGATGTGCGCCTGGCATTTCAACCACCTCACCGTCGACTAATTCTCTTTTCCCGTGATCGGATTCAGGAAGAAGGTCGAACTCCTCCACCGTAAGCCGCATTGCCAGCGTTGCCATGCTACGATTCTACCCCCTTAAGTCCGCGAACGCTATCTCGATCTCTCTCTTCGCAGCCGGGCTCGGCGGGATCAACGGCAAGCGCGGCGGACCTCCGTAATATCCAGCTAAATCCATCGCGTACTTCAGCCCCGGCACGCCGTATTTCGTAGTGACCAAAGCAGCCGCCTTGCCAATCCGATTCTGCCAATCGAGCGCCGCTTCCGGCTCGCGGGTACGGTGAGCTTCCCAAATGGAGATGGTCGCGTAAGGAGCGGCATTGGCAAAGGCGAGGACGGCCCCTACCGCCCCGATCGCAAGTGAAGGCGCGAGCGTAGGCGCGGATCCCACCAATACCTGGAAACCCTTCTTCACGTCGCGAATCATCTGCATCACCTTTTCGAGGTTGCCGGAGCTTTCCTTGATCGCGATAATATTTGGATGGTTCGATAGCTCTGCGACCGCTTCCACGGGAATATCAACGCCAGTCGCTTGCGGCCAGTTGTAGATGATGAGAGGGATCTTGGCCTGATCCGCAACGGAGCTGAAGTACAGGATCTGAGCCGCCGCGCCGTTGATCAGGTTCTTGTAGTAGTGCGGCGTACGCACCATTGCAACCTTATATCCGATGGCCGCGGCACGATTGGTCAGGTCCACTGTTTCGCGAACGCTCTCCACTCCGGTGCCAGCGATTAGCAACTTCTCCGGCGCTGCATAATTTGCCACCCACTCCCAGAGTAGAACTTTCTCGTCGGTGGTGAGCATCACGCTCTCGCCAGTGGATCCGCACACTACGTAGCCGCCTAGTCCTGTGCGATTCCACTTCGAAACGTTGTGTTCCACTTTGGACTTCCAGAGTTCGCCTTCGTGGTTGAAGGGTGTCGTAATAGGGGGATAGATGCCGTGCAGTTTCATAACATGAAAAAGGGCTCAACGGCAGTTGGCCGCGAGCCCTTTGAGGATGCGGAGAGTTACTTTGCGATGTAAGTGATTACGAGCGTGTACAACGCCAAAGACTCGATCAGCACGAGACCGAGAATCAGTGCAAAGCGGATGCCAGCCTGGGCTCCGGGGTTGCGCGCCATAGCCTCAGCAGCTGAAGCGACAGCCTTTCCCTGGCCAAGGCCGCAGAGTCCGGACGCGATGCCCATGGCGAGATAAGCCATCGGCAAACGAAGCGGAAGATCCTTGGTGTAATCCGTCTGAGCGAAAATTGGGGTGGCGAGGACGAGAAATGCGATCACCACCATTACCATTTTTTTAGTCATTGAAATCTCCTTTAGAAAGTTGCCGACAAGGAGGTGGTTCCCGATCTGCGTTGGGACGCGGGTGGGCTCACGCTTGCGGCTGATGATGCCTAGTGTTCCTGAGCCACTGCTCCACTAACGTAGATGATAGTAAGCAGGGTAAAAATGTAAGCTTGCAGCAGTGAAACGAAAACGTGCAGTCCCATGAATACTCCCGGAATAACTAGATAAGTAAGTCCCAGGAAGGCAAGCGTAACCTGCTCGCCCGCGAACATATTTGCATAGAGTCGGAGTGTGAGCGAGAGCGGGCGAGCCAAGTGGCTGATAAATTCGATGGGAAGCATCAGCGGCGCCAACAAGGGCAGGGGACCGGCGAAGTGTTTCAGATAGCGACCGACGCCTTGTTCGCGGAAGCCAGCCCAGTTATAAAATGCGAAGGTAGCCAGAGCGAGTCCGGCAGGAACCGCTGGATTCATCGTCGGCGATTCAAAGCCGGGAACGACGCCAATCACGTTCATGAATAAGATAAAAATGAAGAGCGTGCCGAAGAATGGAACAAATCGAGATGAGTGGTGCTCGATATTGTCGCTGGCCTCGCCCGCAACAAAGTTGTAGACGAGCTCGAAGAGATGCTGCAGCTTGCCTGGGTTCTCCGCCGAGAGTCTGGACCGCAGCACCGCAAAAAGCAAAATGATGATCACGAAGACGAGCAATTCGATTGCGAGCCAATTGCTCCATGGCTTCTGCGGGTCTTCCACTTTGTAATTTACAGCTTGGAGAATGGAGTTCGCCGGGCCCGCAAGATAGCGGTTCAACAGCGCGGTAAGCCAAGCTTCATGTTCCTGCATATATGAGTTCGAAGACGATGGAAACGATCACGGCGGCGGCAGAAACCAATAGGCCCAGAAAAACTGCCACCGGATTGACTTCTAAGTACTTAACTATAACATAGGCCGCAGCAGCGAGCAGCGCGAAGCGCCAGATCATGGCCTTGATTGAGCGGCCCGATTTCGAATCGGTTCCAAGACTATCCACGACTTTGCGCCAGCGCCAAAAACTCAGGTACGACAGGCAGGCGCCCAGCAGGAATCCGGTACCGAATCGCCAACCTTTGGCCACGACGGCCGCGCCGAACCCAATCAGCCCTATGCCGAGAATGCCCCGGGTAATGCGAAAGATAATTCTTCCGTAGATGCCGTCGTCACTTGCCGCCATTATCCTGATTCAGCTCCCGGATCAATTCAATAAATCCGGCCGCGATGCCGAACAGCAAAAAGGTGAAGGTCAGAAATTTCGTATGGAACGCTTTATCCAGCAGGTAGCCCATTACGTACCCGATCATCGTGGAAACAGGCATCAGAAACGCCAACCCGAGATATTTTCCGACTTGCTTCAGGGAATCGTCTTTAGGCATGGGATCCTCTCTTGCCCTCCAGAATGCGAGCGCACTGTTCAGCAGCTTCTTTCACAAGGAACCCCATTTTTGGATGAGAGGGCTCCAAGTCGGGCTTGAGACCGAATTCC
Organism: Bryobacterales bacterium; assembly: GCA_025353235.1. Lineage (GTDB taxonomy): Bacteria > Acidobacteriota > Terriglobia > Bryobacterales > Bryobacteraceae > JANXQZ01. Next base: position 1,133 of record JANXQZ010001119.1, on the reverse strand, counting down.
TCAAGCGCTTCGGTAGTGGTGGGGCCGATGGAAACGATGGCAGCCCGTACCAAAGTCTCGCGAACTTCGCGTTCGAGACCAGCTTCGGCCGCGATGCGAAAAAGGTGATGCGCCTGGATCGAAGTGGTAAACAGGATCACGTCTGCTTGTCCGCGAGCCAGCCGCGCGACAGCTTCCCGGAGTGGAGCGGTATCTTCTGGAAGATCCCATTGGTAGACGCGAACGGGAGTCACCTCGGCCCCGCGAGCGCGAAGTCCGGCGAGAAGTTCCGTGTTCGATTTGCCGTATTCCTGGACCGCGATGTGGCGCTCCGCTCGCCCTGCGACGGCGGCAAGCAGTTCACGCCAAGTGTTTGGCTCGGGAACGTTGATCGTGATCGGGATCTGCAGTTCGCGCAAAGCCGCAGCAGGCTTGGGTCCTCGCACGACAGTTGTGATCTTCCGAAGCGCCTTGGCGAACTTCTCGGGAGGATAGCGCGTCGCGAGCACTTTATTCAAGGCCTTGGTTCCGACGCCCGTGAGCAGGATTATCATGTCGAACTCGCCACAAAAAAGACGCTCAGCGAAGGCGAAAGCCTCGTGGTTATCATCAGTGGGGATTTCGCGCATGGAAGGCGCCACGAACGGATCACCCGCCTGACGCCGGATCAGTTCCGCCATCTCGCTCGCGCGCCGGCTTTCGAACGCCATGACCCGAAGACCGTCGAAGGACATCGGCTCCAGGTTAGCAGGCCGTTAGCAGCCCTATTTAGATAAGCGCAGAACCGATGAGGCGATCTGGGTGAATGCCTGGTTAAGTTGAGCGGTAGTGGGCGAGAAGATATATTGGCCGATTGGCTGGTTTGGATCGTAGGTGGCACCAGCCGCAGGATCGTTGGCCACCCGCTGAAGGAGGGTGTTGTTCACCCCGCCCGGAGCGTTGCCTAATCCGATTGCATAGGTGTACACGTTAAGATTCCGAGTGACCGAATCCGCCCGAGCTCGTCGAGCAGCGTTGTCGAGCGCGTTCTCGCCCACGAGAGAAATTTGGTCGTTTACAGCAGGCGAGCATCCGCCCGTGCAGGTGGCGAGATCGTCGATTCGGATCTTTCCCCGATAGGGTGCCGGGAAGCTGTTGTCGTACCGACCGACGAC
>JANXQZ010000612.1 GCA_025353235.1 Bryobacterales bacterium | reverse complement strand
CTTTTTCCATCCGGCCGCAGAAAATCGAGCTTGCCTGCCCGGCGGACTTCGCTCAATTGGCGAACCAGCTTATGCGCCAGCATGATTGGGAGCGGCATCAGTTCGCTGGTTTCATCGCAGGCGTAGCCGAACATGAGACCTTGATCCCCCGCCCCGCCTGTGTCCACGCCCATCGCGATGTCGGGAGACTGGCTTTGAATCGTATTGAGGATTCCGCAAGTCTTGGCGTCGAAGCCGAAAGACGCGTCGTTGTAGCCGATATCATCGATCACCTCGCGCGCTAGCCGCGGAACATCCACATAGGTAGTGGTGGTGATCTCACCGGAAATCACGGCGATGCCGGTAGTAATCAGGACTTCGCAAGCGACGCGCCCCATGGGGTCGTCCTTTAAGACAGCGTCGAGAACGGCGTCAGATATCTGATCCGCCATCTTATCGGGGTGGCCTTCGGTCACCGATTCCGACGTAAAAATATGTCTCATGTGGCTGGACAAACGATGTTCTCCTGAGTGCTTAGCATCACCGCAAGTTTATGGAATGGATCCAGAGCGGAACTAAAATCTTATTGTACGTCAAACAAGAGCTCCGGATGAAAGAAGGCAGCAAGTACGACTTAGTAGTGAAGGACCTGTTCCAGCGGGATCGTCCGAGCCTGCTGGACGAGTTGACTGGCGGCATCGCCGTGCGCGAGATCCTCAGCGTCGAGTTGGCCAGAGTTGAGGAGCGTCGGGCGGATTTAGTTTTGTCGCTGGCAGATGGGACCATTCTTCACATCGAGTTCCAAAGCGGCAACGATAGGGACATGCCGTACCGCGAGGGAATCTATTGTCTGCTTCTGGGACAGAAGTATCGGCGTCGGGTGCGGCAGGTGGTTCTTTATATTGGACAGGCTAAGATGCGCATGCCAGATCATGTGGACTTGGGAGAGACTAGATGCGCCTACAAGCTGATGGACATTCGAGAGCTGGACGCTAGGAAATTGATGGCCGGTGGCCAACCAGGCGATCTCGCGCTCGCATTCCTTGCGCGTGGCGGTACTGAGCAGGTGCTGGAGATCGCGAGACTAGCAGACAAGTTGGGCGGCGCCGAGCGGAAGAGAGTTCTATCGCAAATCGTTTTACTGTCAGGGTTGCGCCGCCTCACGGGACGGCTTAGGATAGAATTCAAGGCCATGGGTTACTCGACCGATTTTCTCAAAAACGAATTTG
>JANXQZ010001113.1 GCA_025353235.1 Bryobacterales bacterium | reverse complement strand
TTGTTGCTTTTTAACAGCTTCTCCAGACTCGGAATGGTCCGCTCGGGATCCGAACTAATCAGGCCGTTCAATACCAGAAGCTTCATCTCTTCATCGCTGGTATTTTCGGGGGACACCGAAGTGCCGTTTGCCTGCCGCACTTCCACTTCGAGAGCTTGCGCATCCTCCAGCCAACGGCTCTTCGCATAAGTCTGCCTTAGCGAGGCAAGGGTGGCGAGCGCCTCAGACCGTTTTCCGAGTTTATTTTCGGAGTAAGCTCTCCAGTATAAAGCGCCATCGGCATGATCGCCCTTGGCCTCGATCACGCGGTTGAAGGCGTCGATAGCGCTGGCGTATTGGCGATGGTCGAGGGCGGATTGGCCGGATCGATAATAATCATGCCCGCGGTTCCTGTGAGTGTCCGGGGGCACCGGCGGGACGGGTGCTCTGGGTTGCTCCTGGAACGCGAGCACTGGAGGCACCGGCGGCTCCTGCGAGAATGCCAAAGCCGTTGTGCTCAACAGCACAGCCGCGATTATCGCGATATTCAATGTAATTTTCATTTGTTTATTAGTCCTCATAATTTGGCATTCTCGCGCTGACGCACTTGCGAACCCACCACGCGAACCTTGAACAACAGTCCACGTTCTTCTATCTGCTGGCGCAATCGATCGAATTGCTCCTTCGAAACCTCCGACGGACTATGAGCGACTTCCAGCAGCACCCGCTCAAGATCGTCGAGAACGCTGGCCACTGCGGTATCGCCGGTACTGCCGGCCGTCTGGCGATACAGGCGATTGTTGTCGAGGAGCTCCTCGGCAAGTTGGCGCTCGCCTGAAATATCCACCTTGCCCTTGCCATCCGGCGCGTTGCTCAATTCCGCGAGCACCATCTGAGACCGGTCCAAGTGATCGCCCACCGCAACCAGCAAGATTCGCTCGCGCACTTGATTGTTCGCCAAGCTCGACTTCGAAACTGGCTGGGTGAAACGGCCTGCCAGGAACGCGGCGAGCATCAGCGCGGCGGCCGCAGGTGCAAGCGCCCACCAGCGAGGTTGCATAAATTTTGCCCATGGACGACGGCGGCCGATCTTCGGCGCCAGCCGCTGCCAAACCTGAGCGCCATAATCCGGCGAACGCTCCGGGACCGGAGCCGCATCCACGCTGTTTAAGATCAGCCGCAAGGCGTTGTAGCTAGCCCGGCAGTCTGGACACTCGGCGAGGTGTCGCTCGACGGAGTCGGACGAAGCGGCGTTTTCGCCGTAGTAATGCAGGACAAGCTCATCTTGATGAATATGCGTCATCTGGTTACGCTCACAAAGGGTTCCAGGCTGCGACGGATCTTTTGAACCGCTCGAAAGATGCTGTGCTTGGTAGCATTCGCACCTGTTCCCAGCGATGCGCCGATCTCCTCAATGGACATGCCTTCGAAGTGCCGGAGGACGAACGCTGTCCGTTCCTGCGGGCTCAGTTCGTCGAGAGCCGTGCCGATCCTGTCCTGCACCTGGCCGCTGAAGGCGAGGCGGTCCGGGGTCGGGCTGGTGGCCGGGATGGATTGCAAGATGTCGATTTCTCCGTCGGGGGTGGACACTTCGCGCTGCTGCTGGTGACGTTTCCGGCTGCGGATCAGATCGAGAGAGTAGTTCGAAGCGATGCGGAACAACCAGGTTGCGAAACTGGATCGCGCCTCGTAATTTTTCAGCTGGCGATATGCTCGCATGAAGGTTTCTTGCACCACGTCCTCCGCATCCTGTTCGTTGCCTGTCATTCGGAAGGCAAGACGGAACACATTTCGACTGTGCCGCTCGACGAGGAGCCGAAAGGCGTCGTTGTCGCCGGAGCGCGCCAGATCGATGGCGACGCCGTCCTGTTCTTCCATCCGACCTTTAGACTACAGGGAGTGCGAACGGTTAGCTTTAGAGGGGGAGCCCGTGCGTCAATATGAGTACAGCGATCTCCAGGGTCAACGTGACAGATCGCTCGTCCCGGAACCGCAGTTTTGGTTCACTCGCCCTGTTCATCACGATGCGAACGGCTGTTCTCGTTTGTCGCGAAACGGTGTGCTCCAATAGGGAACCTCGAGAAGTACCTTCGCAATGACAACGTTGACGACGCTTGTAAGTACCCCAGCGCGGAAGTGAACCGCAGTGTCATATTGAAAGATGAATGAATTGGCAACTTTCGAGAGGACGACGGACGTTCTGGAAATGACAGACCAAGTTGACCTTAAGACCCTATCCGCCAGGGAGAGCGAGCAAGTCGAGTGGAAGGAGAATGTTGCCGACCCGGACGACGTCGCGGTGACCCTCTCCGCGTTCGCTAACGACTGGTCTAATTTAGGAGGCGGATACGTGGTCTGCGGGGCGAGGGAAGATAAGGACGAACATGGGTTTCCCCTTATTGCAATTGTCGGGCTATTGGCTGCGCGATTGAAGGAGATTGAAGGGAAGGTGCTCACGGCATGCCGGGATCGCGTGTCGCCCTCAATCGCTCCGACCGTCGAAGAGCTCCCAACAGAATTTTCCGACCGGCGCGTGCTTGTGTTCATAATGCCCGCAACTCGGTCGGCACATTTATTTCGTAAGCGGGAAGGAGCAGGGAAATACTACGTACGTGTCAGCCGAGAGACAAGGGAGGCTAGAAATGGCATCTTGCGAGAACTTCATGTTCGAAAGGGGATCTTGGAGGAATGGGATCGGCGTCCTTGTGCCACAGCAACGGTCAACGACCTCGACTTGCTTGCTTTGCGGGATTCGCTTCAGCGGATGAATGTTTTTCAGCCGGATCGCGGCATAGAAGAGTATTTGTCCGACAACAAGTCATTGAGTCCTTTTGTACCGCCGCTCTGCTTTCGCGAGCCGCTAACAGGAACCTTGCGGCCTCGAAATTTTGCAATGCTCCTCTATGGCCGAAGCTTGCAGACACATATTCCAGGAGCTTATGCCTTGTTCTCGGTCTATCCGGGTTTGGACCGTTCTGAACCGCATGCTGAACGTCACGAGCTGGCAGGCACCCTGGTTGAGCAGGCGAGACGTCTAGTGGAATTATTAGACGTTCAGTCCTACGTCGCTTTCGACAAAACAAATCGTTCAGCACCAAATGCGGTCAAGTATCCTCCTCAGGCACTACATGAGGCCATGATAAATGCACTTGCTCATCGCGACTACGAAATTATAGAACCGACGCGCATCACGGTGTTCTCTGATCGTATAGAGATTTTGTCTCCGGGCTCCGTACCTACCGGGGTGTCCGTTGAGGAGCTGCGGAAGGGACAGTCCCCTGCCAAGTGGAGGAATCAGAGTATTGCTTGGTTCTTGAACCGCCTACAGCTAGCTCAGGCCGAGGGGCAAGGAATTCCCACAATCCTTCGTTCCATGCGTGAGGAAGGCTGCCCGCCTCCTCAGTTCGAGGTCAACGCGGTGCGTGTTGTTTGCCTGCTTCCAGCGCATCCTCGGCATACGCTCGCTCGGGAACATCGATTGATAGAAGAAGCGATCTCGCTTGGTGATTTTGAGCGTGCCCAGAAAGCGTTGACCTCGCTAATCGCTAAAGATTCAATGAACGTACGTAGTTTGCAGTTGTTTGCTGAGGTTCAGCGGGCGCTGAACGCCCCCGAACCCGTAAAAGACCTCCTGAAGAAGCTCGACGGTCAACTCCAGAGCCTCCCACCGTTGCTTCTAACTCAGTTTGCGGACGTCTTAACTCTTGCCGGCACACCGTCTCGTGGTGACCTGGCGCTTGCTCGCCGTTTGTACCTGGATGCTTCCAGAGGCCGATTTGCTGAACAAGAGATTCGTCGAGTAGCCGTTGGCCTAAGCAGGGCGGGCGACGACAAAGCAGCGCTAACATTTTTGAACGCTCAATTTGATGAACACCCGGATGTAAAGGACGATCCATGGATTCTCCGAATTCGAGGAAACGCGCTGATAGGTCTGGCAAAACAATGCAGCCTAACCGGGAAGACACGAGGTTTGCCCCCCCAAACCAAGCGTCGCGCTTGGGAGGATTGTCGACGCTTCTTAAAGTCGGCGGAGCAAGATCTTAGACGTGCCCCCTCCTTGACGACGGACGCAGCGCTGATAGAAGGCATCCAGACTAATCTTGATTTCGTCAACCATTTGAAGGAGATCGCCACCCAACCGGAACGGCGAGTTCGACGAGAGGGCAAGCAACATGAATGAAGTTGGGGGCAGTGGAGTTTTGCGAATAAGAACCCTTGAGACCGCCGAACCCTCGCTTGCGGAGCGCGACAATCATCGGCATCTCCAGCTTCAAATGGGATGCGCTCGGTCAATTCGCAAGGGCCGACGTGGGCGAGGGAATGTTGATTGGGATTTCTACTCGTCGAACGGTCACGAGACATGCAAGTGTTGCAGTTCCTGAAAATGGAGTGCGTCGCTGTCGCCGGAGCGCGCCAGATCGATGGCGACGCCGTCCTGTTCTTCCATCCGACCTTTAGACTACAGAGTGTAAACGGTTAGTGAGTGGGGGAGCGCGGCAGTTCACGGCCGGAGGGTTACTAGCTGGACTTGATCACTACAATTTTGTGCCGACTGGTTTCTACTCCGAATTCGCAGATGCCTTCGCCGAACTGTCGGACTCGCTCGAGATCTTTCCTCAGCACGACTGGCGTGCCTGGGAATGAGGCTTCGTCTTGATCGCGGTGGGGCTCTGATAATCCGTAGGCTTTGCGGTAACGGGCGATGGCCACGTCTAGATCTTGAACTGCAAGCACCACTCGCACCACGCCTACCCAATCGGGGTTGTTCGCGTTGCCGCTCGGAAATGCTCTCTTCTCGCGCGGAGTAAAGTCGCGGATCAGAAACGGGAAGTAGGTTCCGTTGCCCTCCGTTCCAACCTGAGCCGTCTCCCACTTGAGTTCGTACCCGTCAGGACGTGTCCGACCACTCTCGCTTGGCGAGGATACTTTCAGCCCTTTCCTGCGAAGGCGGTTTGCTTCCGCATTCAAATCGGTAGAGCGTACAGCCCAGGCGCAAGGGCCGGCGCTATCTTGCATGTACTTGTACCAGGTATGCTTTGAGATCGCGTGCACATCGGCCCTGGGCTGAAAAGCGATCAGCTCCAAATACGAACCGTCGGGAAAGCTGGCGATGGCCATCTCGGTTGCATGGTTGGCGTGCTGGCCGCCGTACTCCCAGCGGATTCCGAGCTTGTCGAGCACAGCTTCCATGGGCGCGAGCGACGGACCAGCCACGGTGACATGGTCAATCTTTAACTCGGCTGCGCCTAGCACGAGGGCGCTAAGCGAGAGTATTAACGGAGCCCACGCGTTGCGCTTCATAGGCGGCGATGGCCGGTTCCTGTTTTAGAATATAGCCCAACTCGTCCACGCCCTCAAGCAGGCAGTGCCGGGCGAAGTTGTCGACTTCAAATTCAACCGCTGTGCCGTCGGGCAGCGTGAGGCTCCGGGAGGTCAAGTCAATCTTGACTGTGCCCTCGGGAGCTTGAAATAGCTTTGCGTGCACGTCGCGCGACACCACGATTGGCAGCAAAGAATTCTTGAGCGAGTTTTGCTTGAAGATGTCGGCGAAGGATGTGCTGATCACTGCCCTGAATCCATACTGAGTGAGAGCCCAAGGTGCATGTTCGCGCGAACTTCCGCAGCCGAAATTGTCTCCAGCAAGCAGCACCTGACGAGTTTTGGCTTGGGCTTGATTCAGGATGAAGTCGGGCTTCGGTTTGCCTGCCGCATCGTAGCGCCAATCGTTGAAGAGCTGGTCGCCCAGACCGTCCTTCGAAATTGTTTTCAGGAAACGCGCCGGGATAATTTGGTCAGTGTCGATATTATCGATGGGCATCTGGACCATCTTGCTTTCAAAAGGAGTGAATTGGATCATGAGAGGAGAGTCCTCACGTCGGTTACGACGCCAGTGATAGCGCTGGCAGCGGCGGTCAGCGGACTGGCGAGGAACGTTCGCCCGCCTTTTCCCTGACGCCCTTCGAAGTTCCGGTTGCTGGTGGAGACGCTGTATTCGCCAGGCTGAAGCTGATCGCCATTCATTGCGATGCACATGGAGCAGCCAGCTTCACGCCAGTCGGCACCTGCATCCTTGAAGATGGTGTCGAGCCCTTCGGCTTGCGCCTGTTCCTTAATATGCTGCGATCCGGGCACCACCATCACGCGGACATTGGGGCTCACTTTGCGGCCTTTCAACACGCTTGCGGCGCTGCGAAGATCCGATATTCGGGAGTTGGAGCAGCTTCCGATAAACACGACGTTCACCGGGTGGCCGACGAGTGGCTTCCCCGCAGGCAGATCCATGTAGAGCAGCGCTTTGGTGAGCGAATCGCGTTCCAGCGGATCAGCGATATCAGACGGGTTGGGGACTGCGGCGTTGATTGAGATGCCCATGCCTGGGTTGGTGCCGAAGGTGATCATCGGTTCGAGCAATGAGGCGTCGATGACGATCTCTTTATCGTACGAAGCGCCTGCATCGGTCGGCAGTTGTCTCCAGCGGGCGACGGCGGCATCCCATTCGCTGCCCTTGGGAGCGAATGGGCGCCCGTGGATGTATTGATACGTGATGTCGTCTGGAGCGATCATACCTGCGCGCGCACCCGCTTCGATGGACATGTTGCAGACCGTCATGCGCTCTTCCATGGAAAGCGCTTGAATTGCAGGGCCGCAGTACTCGAACACGCTTGCCGTTCCACCGCCTATGCCGATGCGTGCGATGAGCGCGAGGATAATGTCTTTCGCTCCCACGCCGGGCCTGAGCGTGCCATCGACTAAGACTCTGAAAGTTTTGGAGCGACGCTGCAGCAGGCACTGAGTGGCTAGTACATGCTCCACTTCGCTGGTTCCGATGCCGAAAGCTAATGCGCCAAATGCGCCGTGGGTGGCGGTATGGCTATCGCCGCAGACTACGGTCATGCCAGGTTGGGTTAAGCCTTGTTCGGGTCCGATCACATGCACGATGCCCTGATGCGGACTGTCTAAGCCGAAGCACTGGATGCCGAACTCGCGACAATTTGTCTCCAGTCGTTTCACCTGCGTGGCGGCGATAGGATCCAGGATTGGGAGCGATCGAGGCGTGGTGGGCGTGCTGTGATCGGTGGTGGCGATGGTCAGATCGGGCCGACGAACTTTCAGTCCGCGGCGGCGCAGGCCATCAAATGCTTGCGGGGAGGTCACTTCATGAACGAGGTGAAGATCGATGTACGTCAAGGTTGGTGCGCCGGGCTCATCGCTTACGATGTGGCTGTCCCAAACCTTTTCAATAATGGTGCGAGGGTGCATGTATTAGATATTCCCGGCGACTGCGTCGCCTACTTCAGACGTTGATGCAGGATCGCCCTTCGGCTTCAGGTCGGCTGTGACGTGGCCGGAGTCCAGTACTTGTTCCATGGCGCGATTCACCGCTGCGGCTTCTTCTTTTAGGCCGAAGCTGTATTCGAGTAGGGCAGCGGCCGATCCGATTGCGCCGAATGGGTTGGCTTTGTTTTTCCCGGCGATGTCGGGCGCGGACCCGTGTACCGGCTCATAAAGACCCACCCACACGCCGGAAGGTTTTCTTTCACCAATGGACGCGGAGGGGAGCATGCCAATGGACCCGGCGAGCACGGCACCCTCGTCGCTCAGGATGTCGCCGAACATGTTTTCGGTTACGAGGACGTCGAAGCGCCGAGGGTTGAGGACGAGCTGCATGGCGCAGTTATCGACCAGAAGGTGATCGAGTTCTATGTGCGGGTAGTCGGCCGCAACCTCAATTACTACTTTGCGCCATAACTGCGAGTTTTCTAGAACGTTCGACTTATCGACGCTAGTTACTTTCTTGCGGCGATTGGCGGCTAGGTGGAAGGCCATGCGAGTGACTCGCTCTATCTCGGCCCGCGAGTAGGTCATCGTGTTGACGGCTCGCTCCTCAGCGCCATGCCCCGTGATGCCTCGGGGTGTCCCGTAGTAGATGCCGCCGGTGAGTTCGCGGACGATGATCATGTCCGTGCCTTCCACGAGATGATTTTTGAGCGGCGACGAATCGATGAGGGCGCGGTAAGTGCGCACGGGGCGGAGGTTGGCGTAGACGCCGAGCGCTTTGCGAATGCCGAGGAGTCCGCGCTCGG
>JANXQZ010001085.1 GCA_025353235.1 Bryobacterales bacterium | reverse complement strand
CCGATACTTGAAACCGCTCCCTCACGGTCACGGCTCGGTAGGTGCTTGGCAGAGCCGTGACCGTGAGGGAGCGGTTTCAGCTTTTTAGCTTCAGCCGCAACCAAGTTTCGTCGCGAGCGGACAAGAAATCAGAATGATGTGAAGAATACCGTGCCCTAGAACGTGAATCGGCCCACAAGCTGTATATTGCGCGGGTTAGTCACGGTCCCTTGCCATAAGCCAAAATTGGGGCTCGACACGTCGTTGTTGAACGGTACGCAATCCCCGAACGCCGCGCCGCCGCAGGTGAAAAAGTGCGCGTTCCAGATGTTGAACATCTCGCCGCGGAGTTCCACCTTTATGCGCTCGGTGATGTGCACGTTCTTGCTGATCGAGAGATCCTGGCCTTTATATCCGAAACCTCGATAGCTGGTCACACGCTGCCCCACGCCTGCGTAGTAATTAAACGACGTGGCCGGATCGAAGGCGCTCACGTTAAATAGCGGCTTGTTCGGATCGAAATTCCCGAGCGATTGGGCAAACGGGTTCGCCCGCGGCAGCACTCCCGGAATGCACTGTTCGCGGAACTGGCCGGGAACGTTGCAAGTGCCCGAGCGGAAGTAGAAAGGCTCTCCCGAGGTAATCTTGGCGGTGCTCGAAAGCGTCCACCCGCCCAGCGCTTTGTCGGTAATCCCGCCTCGGTTCAAGAAATGCCTGCCCTTGCCGAACGGCAGCTCGAATACCGCCATCACGGCGAAGTTATGCGGGATATCGTCTGTTGAGATGGCTTTATTCCGGCGCAAGTCGAAGGGCGAGATCACGGACCCGATGGCGCCATATTGCGCTGTAGCCTGCGTCGTGGAACTGGCATTGGTGATCAGTTTCGACCAAGTGTAGTTCGCATTAAGATAAAGGCCGGACGAAAATCTCTTCTCGATTTTGGTCTGGAACGAGTGATACGTTGAGCTGCCCAGGTTCTCGTTTTCCCCGGTCAGCGAGTTGCAGTATTGCGGGAATGGAAGCAGCGCCTGCGCCACAGTCGGTTCGCAATGGCCGGATAGCTGTTGCACCCAGCCCGCATACGGCACGGGCACGCCATCGACAGCGGTGGAACTCGGTCCAAACGTATCTTTCAGTTTGTTCCCCATGGAGAGCAGCGACGGATTCAATACATTGAGGGGCAACAGTTGCGATGGCAGCCGCGTTCCCTTGTTGGCCACATAAGCCACAGTGGCCACAACATCTCGGGTCACCTGACGCTCGATGGTGAGGTTCCACTGCTGCGAGTAGGACAGGCGGTTCGCGTCTTTCGGCCGGTACAGCGGGCTCAGCCCGTTGTCTGCGCCGACGCTGACGTTTGATGCGGTTGCGTACGAGGGAAACCCCTGCGCCAAATAGAATGCAGGCTGGATTCCGCCCAAGGTGCTCGAGAAGCTCGGGTTGGGATTGAAGCCGTCGAGCGACATGCCGCCGCCCCAGCCGGGGTAGAAAGCCTGGTGTAGAAGATGCCATAACCAGCACGGATCACGGTCTTGTCTGCGATGTTGTAAGCAAGACCAACTCGCGGAGCAAACGCATCGTTCCAACGTTTGGAAATGAGCGTTGGAGATACCTGCATCATCCGGGTCGCCTCCCGAATAGAGGGCACCCCTTGGATGGTCCAGCCTGAAGCGTCGAGGATGCTTGAAAAGGATCGGCGGTCTGCCTATTTAGGCCCAGCCGCGACAAGTGAGAAGGTCGGGCGGACAGCGGTAGCGGTTGTTGCGTGGTGGTGGGCGCTTGGGGAGCTTCCTCGACACTTAAAGCTAAAACTTTTAAATTTCCGGGTAACGCCAAAGAGTAAGCATTTTTATCTCCACTGTGAGCGGTTAATAGGATGAGAGACTTGCACACAGAGGTGCGCCGCAAAAGACTTAATTATACGGCCAACAATTCCGAAAGACGTAATATTTACTTGAAAATCGACCGAAAACTGCACAGGTCTGCCACGGCTATATTTCCGCCGCACAGAACTAGGACCACCTTTGACCCAAGCCGCCCCTTGATCTGATCAGCAGCGGCCAAAGTACACGCGGCGGCGGGTTCGGTCAGCACCTTGGCGCGTTCGAGAAGAAACACGATTGCCGCCACGGCTTCCCGGTCTGGCACCACGGTTACCGATTCGAGATACTGCTGGGCGATGCGCAGCGTCCGCTCTGAGACGGATGGAGCTCCCAGCGTACGAGCGATGGAGGTGATGGCCGGAAGAAGAACAGGCTTGCCAGCCTGTAGCGCCTGAGACATGGCATCAGCACCCTGCGTTTCCACTCCCCAGATGCGCACATCCGGCTTTAATGTTTTAACGGCAGTGGCGACTCCGCTCATGAAACCGCCGCCGCCGATGCTGATCACAAGATCGGTAAGATCGGGCGCGTCATCCATAATTTCCAACCCCACGGTGCCCTGCCCGGCGATCACTAGCGGGTCGTCAAACGGGTGGACCGAGACGCAGCCCCACCGCTCATACTCGGCCACCTTCTCAAAAGCCGTCGCGGCATTCGGTGCAAAGACCACCTCGGCACCGTAGCTCTTGGTTCCGTTCACGTAATTCGCGGGTGTATCCGCAGGCATGATGATGGTGGCTTTCAAGCGCAACTGCTGCGCGACATAGGCGACAGCTTGGGCATGGTTCCCTCCGCTTACCGCTACTACACCTTCACCGCAGGCGCCGGGTCCGATAGCGAGCAACTTGTTAAATGCGCCCCGCACCTTGAAGGATCCGGTCTTCTGAAACAGCTCCAGCTTGAGTTGCACCTGGGTTCCAAGACGCTTTGAGAGAGTGTCGCTTGAGGTCTGCGGAGTGCGGCGGACCAGCGAACCAATGCGCTGCCGGGCTTCCTGAATGTCGTTGAGAGCGATCAATTGAAAATCTCCCGAGCCGTTCGAAATGTGTTGGCGTGCGCTTCAGCAGTCAGTGCAATGGGCGAAGCATAACCGCCGCCTAGGGTGACGACAAACGGCACGCGGTGGGCTGAGACTGACGCCATCACGCGCCTGTCGCGCTCTTTCAGCCCGGCATGCGTTAGCGACAATTTCCCGAGCGTATCGGCGCGGAGGCCGTCCACTCCCGATTGATAATATACGATCTCGGGTTCGAAGGCGAACACTTGCGGCAAGAGCTGATCCAGAGCTCGGAGATACTCTTCGTCGCCCAGGTTGTCTTCAAGATCGACATCAATTTTGCTGGGCTGCTTTCGAAGGGGAAAGTTGCTCTTGCAGTGCATGGATACGGTCAAAACTTCGGGATCATGCTCGAAGATCTGCGCGGTGCCGTCGCCTTGGTGGACATCCAAATCGATGATTGCCGCTCGCCGAATGCGCCGCTGCGAGCGCAACCATTCAATCGATATAGCGATGTCGTTGAACACGCAGAATCCCGAGCCCTCGGCGCGGAAGGCGTGATGCGTTCCACCCGCCAGATTGCCGCCCCAGCCGAATTCCAACGCGTCTAGAGTTGCGTGCAGGGTGCCTCCCACGGAGGCGAGCGTGCGCCTGACGAGCCCGTCCGACCATGGAAAACCGATGCGTCGGATGGTCGCCGAGGGCAGCGTGCCGTTCAGGAAATTTCGGACGTAGCAGGGATCGTGGGCTAGCTCAATCACCGACGGTTCTGCTAGCGGTGCGCACTCAAACTGGAAGAACCCGTCCGCCGAAAGCAGGTCTCGGACGAGCCCGTACTTCGTCATCGGGAACTTGTGTCCTGGAGGCAGAGGGATGGCGTAGTGATCGCAATAGAAGAGCCGCCGCGACATATTCACGAGTGTACTCCGGGGACGCAAGTTATCCTTAGGCTACGTGCATGATTCGAAGAAACTGACGGCGCATACATCCGCCGCAGGTTGAGCGTCTAAACTGAGTCCGGAGGTTCTGGACAAGGTGCTGGCGCGCATTCCGCGCTGGCCGAATGCGGATGTCCTGGTTGGCTTCGATACCGCCGACGATGCGGGAGTGTATCGACTCACACCCGATACCGCGCTGGTGCAAACGGTGGATTTTTTCACGCCTATCGTGGACGACCCTTACTCGTTTGGGGCCATCGCGGCCGCCAATTCATTGAGCGATATTTATGCGATGGGCGGCAAACCGCTGACGTCTCTCTCGATCCTTTGTTATCCAGTGAAGGGCGACTTGGAGGTTCTGGAGCAGATCCTGCGAGGCGGTGCCGAGAAGATGCACGAAGCCGGATGTGCCGTGCTGGGCGGCCATAGCGTCAACGATGGCGAGATCAAATTCGGCTACGCGGTAACCGGGGTGGTGCATCCGGGCCGCGTGAAAACAAATGCGGGCGCGCGTGCGGGGGATGTTTTGGTGCTAACCAAACCCTTGGGAACAGGGGTGATCGCGACGGCGTTGAAGCGCGGCATCGCGAGGGAGCCCGATGTTGCAGCGTCTATGGAATCGATGCTCGCGCTCAATCGAAAGGCTTGCGAGGCGATGCTCGAATTCGACGTGCATGGGTGTACGGACGTGACTGGTTTCGGTCTGCTGGGGCATGCACGGGAGATGGCTATCGCGAGCGGCGTCACGCTGGAAATCGATTCTCGGCTGGTGCGTTTTCTGCCGGGCGCAGTAGACTATGCGCGGCAGGGCGCAATTCCTGGCGGTCTCAACAACAATCGTGCCTTTGTTTCGCCGTGCGTGGAAGGCGGTTCCGAGTACGACGATTTGCTGTATGATCCGCAGACTTCGGGCGGTCTGCTGATTGCGTTGCCTGAATCCGATGCGGGGCAGTTGGAGCGGGC
>JANXQZ010001030.1 GCA_025353235.1 Bryobacterales bacterium | reverse complement strand
AGCATTCGCGCTCGCCCAGAACCTCCACATTGCCATGCAAATCGGCGATTACTTGAAACTCGATGTGGCGCGGCGACTCCACCAACTTTTCCATGTACACGTCGGACGAAGAAAACGCCGCTGCCGCTTCCGCTTGCGCCTGCGCCAGAAGATGAGCCAGTTCGTGCGACTCTCTTACGATCCGCATACCGCGTCCGCCACCGCCTGCCGAGGCCTTCAACATCACGGGATACCCGATCTGTTCAGCTACCTCGAGCGCTTCCTCCGCATGCTTCAGAATGCCGTTAGACCCGGGAAGAACAGGCACGCCCGACTCTTTCATGGAAGTCCGCGCCCGTTGCTTCAAGCCCATCTCCCGCATCACTTCGGGCTTCGGTCCAATGAAAGTAATGCCCGAAGTTTCGCAGACCTCCGCGAAGTCGGCGTTCTCGCTCAGGAAGCCGTATCCGGGATGAATGGCGTCGACGTTCGTTATCTCGGCTGCGCTGATCACCGAAGGAATGTCGAGGTAGCTTCGCGCGCTCTTGGCCGGCCCGATGCAGATCGCTTCGTCGGCAAAACGGGCGTGCAAACTATTCCGGTCGGCTTCCGAATATACGGCCACCGTGCGAATGCCGAGGTCCTTGCAAGCGCAGATTACGCGCACGGCGATCTCGCCACGATTGGCGATCAGGATTTTCTGAAACATGTTGTTAGCGCGTGACCTAACGGGGCCGGATGGCGAACAGGGCTTCCCCGTATTCCACCGGCCGGCCGTTTTCCATCAGCTTGCCCGCTACCGTTCCAGCCACTTCGCACTCGATCTCGTTCATCAATTTCATAGACTCGATGATGCAGAGCACATGGCCGGGCTCCACTGGATCGCCGACTTTTACAAAGGGCGCGTCGCCGGGTTTAGGAGAGTCGTAATAGGTGCCCACAATGGGGGACTTGACCAGAAGATCCGGTGCTGCCGATGGGATGGGGATGGCCGCAGGCGGAGCTGGTGCGGAGCTGATCACCGCAGGCGCCTGCTGAGGCATCATCTGCGGAAGAACGAACTCGGCAGTCGGGGCCTGTCCAAAGCTGCGGCGCAGGCGAATGCTGTTCTCTCCCCGCTTCACCTCCATCTCCGCCACGTTGCTCTCGATAAAAATCTGCACTAAGTCCTTGATGTCTTCGTTGGACACTAGAGAAGTATTAACTCCTTGGATGTGGGTGTCAGCACTTCGCACCCGGTTTGCGTTACCAGCACGGTGTCTTCCACGCGCATGCCGCCCAGGCCTTCCACGTACGCGCCGGGCTCGATTGTAATCACCATGCCGGCCTTCAGCCGGGTACTGTCCTTCTTGCCTATCTTCGGCGCTTCGTGAATCTCCAGCCCCAGGCCATGCCCGGTGGAATGGACGAAGGCTTTGTCCAAACCTGCGGCCTTCAAAACTTCCCGAGCCCGCAGGTCGATCTGACGGGTGCTCGCGCCGTGACGGACGGCAGCTATGGCCGCCAACTGCGAGTCAAGCACGCGCGCATACATCGAACGAATCTTTTGGCTGGGCTTGCCCAGGAACAGCATGCGGGTCATATCGCTCATGTACCCGTCCCGCGACGCGCCCATATCTATCAATAGTAATTCATTCGCGCCCAGCTTTTGATGCGTTGGCCGCGCATGCGGGAGCGCCGTCCGATCGCCGCAGGCGACGATCGTCTCGAACGCGGTCCCATCCGCGCCATGCCGCCGCATCTGGTAATCGAGATCGGCCGCGATGTCGGATTCAGAAGTCCCTTCTCGGATGCCCTTCAGCACGGCGGCGAACGCATCGGAATTCGTATTGACGGATTGGCGGATGCGAGCGATCTCGTCGGCGGTCTTTACCATGCGCAAGGTGTCGATCACCGGCCCGATGGGCTTGAGGTAATGGCCGAGCGGGAGTGCCTCGTTGATTTCCTTGTGCTCGCCGAAGGTGAGGCGCTCCTGCTCAAATCCCACGCGCCTGAGCTTCTTGCGCTTGATGGTAGAGACGACTGCTTCCCATAGCGGCCTCTTAGCCACCAACACTTTGGCCTGTTTCACTTCCTGGCGCGACTGCACTCCATAGCGGGGATCGGTGATCAGCTTCATCGAATCCGGAGTCAGGAGAACCAAGCCGTTGCTGCCCGTGAAACCCGTCAGGTAGCGCACGTTGGCGGGCGATGAGATCAGCAGCGCGTCGATCTTGTGTCCCTTGTAGTCGATCTGAATCACGGGATCAACAAAAGTTTTCCCGTAGTCTTGCGCCCTTCCAGATCTTGATGCGCTTGCGCAGCCTGCGCCAGCCGATACGCTTTGTGGATGTGCAGCTTCAACTTGCCATCGGCGATCCAGCCGAGCACATCGCTCGCGCGCCATTGCAGCTCTTCCTTCGTGGCAGTATAAGCGGCAAGAGTTGGTCTTGTGAGAAAAAGCGATCCCTTGGTGGAAAGCATCAGTGGCGCGAAATCGGGAACCGCTCCACTGGAATTGCCGAACGTAACCATCATGCCGCGGGGACGCAGGCAATCCAGGCTCTTCAAAAAAGTAGCCTTTCCTATCGAGTCATACACCACGTGCATTCCCTGCGCCTTGGGAGCGAAATCCTCCTGAGTGTAGATGATCACCTGATCGGCTCCAGCGGCCTTCGCTTTCGCTGCTTTCGCTTCATCCCCGACCGTTCCAATCACATGCGCGCCAAGCATCTTGGCCATTTGCACCAGGAGCAAACCAACTCCGCCTGCCGCCGAATGAATTAGGCACGAGTGCCCAGCCCGCAATGAGAAGGTGGAGTGCGTCAGATAGTGCGCGGTCATGCCTTGAAGCATCGCGGCTGCCGCGGTCTTGAACTCCACGGCGTCGGGAAGCTTCACCAGTTGCCAGGCCGGGACCAGCGCGTACTCCGCGTAGGATCCTCTGGCCATCGCATAAGCGACGCGGTCGCCCGGCTTTACCTCGGTAACATCGGATGCGACGGCCTCCACGATTCCGGCACCCTCGTTGCCGAGAACAACGGGCGGGTCAGCCTTGTACAGGCCAGTGCGAAAGTAGATGTCGATGAAGTTCACGCCGCTGGCGGCAAGCTTCACGAGGGCATGGCCGGGAGCCAGCGCAGGCTTAGGCACATCGGCGTACTTCAAGTTTTCCGGACCGCCGGGGGTCTCAACGAATACGGCTTTCATAGAGTGCGTAATTTTCTCCGAAGGTGAACGGTAGCTGCAAATAGTATCAGGTACAGCAGGCTTACAGGAAACAGAATGAGACGTATCGCGGTGCGGACGGCACCCGCGCCCGAGAGCCCGGCGCGGAACAGAAGGAAGTGGCGGATGGTGGTCCAGTGTCCGCGATCCAGCCAGAAGTAATCGCCGTTTTCGTTCAGGACGAAAACTTTGGCGGGGAGCCGAGCGGCCAGCATCCACTTCCACTTGGTCATGATCGGCTCGGCCGAACAGACAATTCCGGCCACGCTGTAGCGGTTGTTGGCCAGCTCCGCGTAGAGGCGTTTGCGCGAGGCGGGATCGGGATACTCGCCGACTCGATAGACTGCGCCTCGGTCGATTCTATACTTGGCTGGGGTACCGGCGTAACAGGTCAAGAGATCGGCTTGCATGTTGGGGTACACGTCGTAAAGGCCGTCCAGCAAATCTTCGAGGAGTTGCCGACTGCCGCTTTCAATCAGGAGCACGCGCGTGAAAGGGGGAACGGCTTTCGATAAGTAGTATCTCATTCGCCGCGGTATCAAGACAGGCTTAGTCGCTCATACACGTCCGCTAAGCGCAGTGTGCAGCCGATCGCATCCAACCGGACCTCTGCATTCAGCCCGACATACGTTACATTGGACCACGTGCCGCCAGCATCCACCGACCAATGCTCGATGATCGCTTCGTCCTGTGCGACGAGAATGTAGTCGGTTAGAGCTGACATATGTTGATAATGATCGAATTTCTCGCCCCGATCATACGCAGCAGTGGAAGGGGAAAGCACCTCGAAGATGACGCGCGCTGTCAACAGATTGTCAGCATTGCCGTCGGCGAGATCGCCACAAACAACGGTGGCATCCGGATACGTGTACATGCTCGCGGGGTCTACGGCGACGCGCATATCGCTGCCGAAAACTTCGCAGGCAGTCCCCCGTAACTGATTCCCTAGCAGGCCTATCAGATTTGTAGAGATCCTGTTGTGAGCCCTAGAAGCTCCAGCCATAGCGAAGATCTCGCCGTTGACGTACTCACTCTTATATTCGGCGTTTCGCTCCAGACTCAAATACTCTTGCGGGGTGAACGTTCGGGCTCGCCGCGGAAGTGCCACTCCTACAGCGTATCCCAAACAAGCCGCTCATACACCTCCGCTAGCTTGATAGTGCAGCCAATGGAATCCAGCTGAACTTGGTCATTCAGCCCCGCGTACTTCCGGCTGACCCACCCGCCGCCAGCATCCAGCCACCAATGCTCCACCACCGGTTGGTCCTGCGCGATAAGAACATAATCCGTCAGCGATGAGATTTTTCGATATAGATCGAACTTGTCGCCTCGATCATACGCAGCGGTGGATGGGGAAAGCACCTCGAAAAGGACGCGCGCGTTCAGCAAATTATCGGCATCGCTAAACACCGACTCGCCGCAAACAATTACGGCGTCGGGGTACGTGTACATGACAGTGGAGTCTACGGCAACCCGTAGATCACTGCCGAAGACCTCGCAGGCACCTCCCCTCAGTTGCAGCCCCAGGAGGACCCATAAATTCATGCAAATTCGGTTGTGGGCCGGACTGGCTCCAGCCATAGCGAAGATCTCGCCGTTGACGTACTCGCTCTTGTATTCGGCGTTTCGCTCCAGACTTAAGTACTCTTGCGGGGTGAACGTTCGGGCTCGCCTGGGAAGTGCCACTCCTACAGCGTATCCCAAACATATCAGTCGCATGCCGTCGTCGATCACGGTGCAGAGAGGGCTGGCGACTTGCTGGCCCACGCGACCGGAGGAAAGGGCCATAAAGCTTCAGGGTAGCTGTCCGACGCGGTTCAGGCCGCCATTGCGCCTCTTTGACGAGTGATTTGGCAGCGGCGGGCAATGACAAGACGGTCACGGAGTCGGGTGTGGAGTTTGATTTTAGCTACTGAAAAAGCGAAGCCATCGTCGGCTGGCGTGTAGGTGAAACGCCTGCCGGGTGCGGCTGCGGCGGCCTCCTCTTCCATCTCAAAGAGAGCAGCGGCCTTTTCTATTTCTTCCGCTTCGAGGACGCGGCGCTCGGCTTGGACTTCGTGGAGTTGTTTGACGGCCTTGTTGAAACGGTTTGCAAGGCGGGTCTCGTACAGGCTGATGTTCTTGATGGTTTCCGAATTCTTTTCGTAGTTCCGGGCTTCGACGAAGGCGTTGTGGGCCGGGGTGCAGTCGGTATCGACGCTTTCGCGCTCGTCGTCAATGGTGAGCGAGATGCGCACTTTTTCGACTGCTGAGGCGTGATTGATGCGCCAGGCGATGTCGGAGACCATTTGGACGAGTTGGGATTCGAGTGCGCCTTGGGGCTTGTAGTCATGCCAGAAGGTGTTTGCGAAGCGTTCGAATTCGGCGAGGTCTTCTGTAGGGAGGACGATGACTTGACCGGTGAGTCCGTGGCGGATGCCGTTGAGGGAGGAGCGGCGTTTACCTTCCTCGGTTTTGGGTCCGGTGGATTTTTGGGCATTTTCACGGAAGGCGGCTTGCAGCCAGGATTGACTG
>JANXQZ010001023.1 GCA_025353235.1 Bryobacterales bacterium | reverse complement strand
CTGCCCGTGGTCTCGATGATAAATTGCTTGGAGGTACTGCCGCCATTGGGAATTGGCTGAACAAGTCCGGCTTCGGCCGCAACGTTTTCGAACCGGACCGCCGAAGGAGCGGCCAGCAGCAAGGCGGTGAACGTTGCCCCGATCGGAAAGCCGCGTCGCAGCTTCACGGCTTGGCTGGGGTCGACTTCTCCCCAAGTTTCTTCAGGAAATCGGTGAATTCGCCTTCAGGCGGACGCTGCAGCTTATCCAATTCCTTCTTCTCGCGCTGCGCATCCTTGTTCTTGCCGGCGCCCCGATAAGCAAGCATCAGGTTATAGTGCGCCGCTTCCATGGCCGGTTGCGACTTGACGGCGCGTTCCAGCAGCGCGATTGCTTCGGGGTGTTGTTTAGCTTCCAGCCGCAGTTTGCCAAGGGCCACGAGAGCCTCGGCGAATACCGGCGCGATTTCTAGCGCCTTCTCAAAATGGTCGGCGGCTTCTGCCCCCTTTTGCTGGTTCAGACAGATCTGTCCAATTTGATATTCCGCAACCGCGTCTCCCGGATTGAGCTTCAACTCCGTCTCAAACTGCTCGCGAGCCTGATCGAGCGTGGCAGGATCGTGGGACTGGAGGAGAATCGCGCGGCCTAGCCGGTAGTGCAAGTTCAACTCCAGCGGATTCTTCTCCACCGCCTTTCGGTATTCCGCAGCAGCTTCGGAATAGCGGCCCTGTGTTTCAAACACTTCGGCCGACAATTGATTTACCCTGAACGATCCTGGGGACTTCTGAAACAGGTCATAAATCGTAAAGTTCCACGCCTTGTTGTAGACCTTCGCGGCTTCGTAGAGGACATCGGGATCGTTCGGGAACGCCTTTTGGAGCTGGCTCAGAATAGGCATGATCTCCGCGAAGCGATTTTGCGGCAACAGGCACTGGATGCAGACGATGCCAGCCAAGCGGCGAATCTCCAGGTCGGAGTTGCGCGCGGCCTGAAGCCTGAGCTCGTCCACGGAGCGGGTGCAGTCGCCCAAAGCTGCGCGAGTAATAGCCAGGAACGTGATCGCGCGGGCATCCGCGGGCGATAGCTCTAGAGCCCGATCGAAGGATCTGCGCGCGGCTGCGTACTGCCCCTTGTGAAATTGGTCGATCCCTTGGTCAAGAACACTCTCGGCGTTCTCGGCCGCGAGCGCGGAAGCCGCGAGGAGAACGAGG
>JANXQZ010001012.1 GCA_025353235.1 Bryobacterales bacterium | reverse complement strand
GGTGAAGCCGAAGGGGTTTCCGGTGGTGAAGGTCTGAATCCAGGAAAGATCATACCCGCCGATCACATAGTCCAGAAAACCTCCTTTATTCATGAATTGCCTCCCCTTCCCCACTGGCAGCTCATAGCTGAAACTGGTGACGAAGCGGTGCCGCATGTCGTAACCAGCCCGGCCTTTATTCAGGTTGCGATTTGAGACCGGAGCTACCCCTGTGCAGGTGCCGTAATCGTTGTCGCAGTCGTCCAACGCTTTCGAGTAGGTATAGAACGAGTCCAAGACCAGACCAGCAGAGTAACGTCTCGAATACTGCACGGTCCCTGCGTGATATGTGGAGTGCCCGGTGTTGGCCATGTGATTGATAGAGCCGAACTGCGAATACGGCAGATAGGCTTGCGTGTTTGAGAAGGCAGCTGCTTGGAGGGCGGGGTTGTTGGCGCCAAAGTCCGTGGGGAAGGCATTGATGTTCCAGCTTTCCACCAGATGCACGCCAGCCGAACCAGCGTAGAAAGCCTTGAGCAGACTATTCGCAGTGAGTTGGTATTCAATGGTGAAATTCCAGTTCAAGACGTAGCCGGGACGCAGCGTTGGGTCAAGCCATGTGACATTTCGCGAGCTGTAGTTCGTGCCGACGTAGGAAGCCGTGCCGTTGGGCTGAAGGCTGTAGGCTACTGGCGTCGGTCCTTGGCTTAACTGAAACAGAGGCAGGGGGTTATTTGACAAGCGTTGCTGGACAACCTGTGCTTGGTATTCGTCAAACTGCATGCCCTGATTCGGCCAACGAATATCGACAGTATTAAGTCCAAACCCGCCGCGGAAAACCCACTTGTCGAGGGGATGGTACGCGGCGCCGATCCGAGGCTGGAAGTTTAGCCAATCCCGATTGTTCAAACCGCCCGTCGGATGGATAACGGCGCCTGTCTTCCCGGTCAAGGGATCGATAGCGGTAGGGCTAAATTGGCTCTCCTGCCCGTGGGCCGTGTGATAAGGACTTTCGGTGGACCAGCGCAGGCCAAGGTTCAGCGTCAGGTTCTTGGAGAATTTCCAATCATCCTGGAGATACAAGCTGTTAATAGACGACCGCGGCTGCCACTCATTCGTAAACGTGCTGAAATTTACTGCGGAAACCGCGCCCAGTTCGAATCCGGCGAAGGTGTTGCCGGTATTCGGAATGGGCTGGCCATTCGGTTGGAGTCCGGCTGTTGTGTTTGCGAAATTGAATTGACCGCTTGGATACCCTTGCTGATAAAACGTATCTGAAAAGAGCAGGATTTCGTAGCCCATCTTGAAGGCGTGGGATCCGTGGATCTTGCTGAAGTCGTCCCGCAAAGACTCGGATTGGCGGATTTGCCTGGTTGCCCCTTGCACCGTAAGACCGTAGAGTTGCGCGTAATCGGGGGCTGTAGTGTACGTTCCTACGCCGAGCGCGCTTGGGCTAAATGACGGCATCAACGCCGAGCTGACGTTGGGAATGCCCAGAGTAGCGCCCCAGTTCTGGTTTTGCGACGGCACGAAGAGGTCATTACGGGGGCGGAAAAAGCCCAGGCGAAGTTCGTTGACAGACGTTGGACTGACAATGTAAGTGGCCCCGGCGGAACTATTCTGTTGAGTGGCGGGGCCGTTGTAGCCAGTGGTGCCGTCGAACGCCCCAACCTGAATGCTGGTGGGCCGTTCCAGTCCGTTCTGGTGGTTATAAGTCCAACTGCCGTAGAGCCGGATTTTCGTATTCACCTGATGATCGACACGCTCGGAAAAGTCTTCAAAGAAGGTGCGCGAAGGCGGATCGTAGGTGAAATTGCTCACTGGGCCGGTGCTGCTAAACGACCCGGGCATATTTGGCGGGCGCCAGATGTTGTACGAGAGGATTTTTGCTGAAACGGGGTCGAATCGGCTGAGCGGGATCACAGGAGTCGGAAACGGATCGCGCGACCAAGTGCCGTCGGGATTCTGGCGCGTAGTAGCCGGATCAAAAAGCTGCTGTCCCTTGCCGCCGAAGGTGAAATCCCCCCGCAGTTCGTCCGGCGTGGGCGTGACGCTCGTATAAGCCTGAGTCTTTTTCTCAATTAACTTGCTGTAGCCGGAATACCAGAACGTGCGGTTGCGGCCATTATAGAGTTTGGGGATGATCAGCGGGCCGCCCCCGTTTCCATCGGGCATCATGAAATAGGCTGGCACGCCGTTGGGGTTGCCTGGCTGCGGTTGCGCCGTCTTGAACAGACTGAAATATTGGCGGTGCGTCATGATGCGTGTGCGGCCGTAGTCGGAAACGGCCCCGTGAAACTCGTTCGTGCCGCTCTTCTTGACAGTCGTGATCACGCCGCTCGCGGAGTGGCCATATTCTGCCGGAAGGGTTCCCGTGAGCACCTTCACCTCATCCACGGAATTCATGATGGGTTTGATGACCAGATTATTGCTGGTCAGCGGGTCATTGCCGAATACGCCGTCTTCGAACACTGCGGTTCCGGAAGTGCGCTGGCCGTTTACATTAAACGCGCCCAAGCCGCTGGTGCCGCCGATGGTTTGATTTGACACTCCGGGCACGATCGATAAAGTGTTGGTGATGTACCGCTGATACATGGGCAGCTTGTACAATTGCGGCCCTTCGGTAACGGTGCCAGTGGCAGACGTCTCAGTTTCCAACAACGTGCTCTGGGCAGTCACTTCGACGGATTCGCTAAGCGAGCCAACCTGCATCATGGCATCCACGGGCAAAACGTCTCCAACCCGGAGCGCAATGTTTTCCCGAACCAGGCGCTTGAACCCGGGCGCCTCAAAGGTAACCCTGTACGGCCCGGTCTGCAGAGACTGAACGCGGTAGATGCCGTCGTTGTTGGTGACGGATGTGAAGCGGAAATTGGTTTCGGTCTGTACAATGAGGACCTGGACGTTCTGGACGGGCGCATCGCTGGGGTCGACGACTCTTCCAGTGATAACGCCGGTATCGGCTTGCGGGAGAGCTGTAATTGCGAAGCCAAACAAGAGAACTGCTGACAATGCACAATGCCGGAATTGCATAATTTCCCTAACCTCAGTCTGCGGGGTATCATATGCGAAATCGTTTGCTTATTGCAAGTCTTAGAATTGGAAGGTTCTCCTGGCCGTAACGTGTTTTTCCAACCCCGCCCGATCCATAAAAAACGTTGGCTTCGCAATTCCTTTGCTGAACAGCTTCTCTGCCTGATCGTCGAAGTGACCGGAATCCTTATGGTCGCTTTGTCCTAACGGAATAATCATAAAAGACTCGGGAATAGGCTTCTTCAACAGAACGATCTGAGTGGACGTCTGGCCTCCCTGGCCCACCATCTCTTTCCCAATCTTCTTGAAGCTGACCGCTCGCGGCGTCGCCATGCCCACCTCGCGCAGACTGCCTCCCCCGACTGGAAACGTCCGTCCGGCACCTTCCCGGCCCACGCGGAAATACGTTCCAAAGACGGCCTGCGGCGAAAATTCCGTCTTGAGGCGCTGTTCCGCGACTTGCAGAGCTGCTCGGATCTGCTCACCGCTCAGCCCGGCAGGAGGATCGACAGCCGCCCCACCCTCACCCAACGCCGACTTGAATAGATAGAAGCCAAGCGCCGGTCGCGAGTCCGCATCGCTTCTGCGATTCCAACCGATCAGCATGCGAGCGAACTCGCCGTCAGGGTCGGCTTTCCCGATCCGGTCCTGCCACAATCTGGCATGGAAGACCTCGGTCGAGAACGCCAGCTTGATCGCATCCTGCAGAGTCAAATCCTGCGCGGCATCGAGTTGCTCGACAGTCATGGCGGCACGCTGGTGAGCGGGAGTCCGCTCCGCGTTATAGAGATAGGGATGAGCAGCCCAATTCTCGGGCACCAGGGGAGAGTCTTTCATCATGGCGAAGGGGGACACGTTGCAGTTCTGCATATACCCTTGCGGAGGGTTCGCGACCTGCACCAGATCAGCAAGCGGATGAACCCCAAGCCACTCGCACTCGCCAGTGCCAGGCTGGGGCTTGGACGCATCGCAGCCTTTCGGGCGAATCGGCACGCGTCCGTTGCGGATGTAGAAAATGTCCCCATCCACGGTGCCAACCATAATGTTCTGAGACATGTACTGGCGCATGTCCAGCGCCTTCTTCATGTCACCCAAGTTGCGAGCCATGGTCATTGCCAACGCCTGCTCGATCAACCGGAATTCGGTAGCATAGAGCGTCGCCATCGAGTACGCCTTGCCGTTCTTGTGAGCCCAGATCGGTCCGTGGTGCGTGTACTCGATCGCCACATCTTTACGTTCAACGCCGCGTTCCGTCTTCACGCCGATCTGTTCATGCACAATCCTCAGCGGTCGCCACTCGCCCTTGAACTTGTACTTGCCGTCCTGTATTTCTTCTTCGTAGACATCGGAGGTGTCGGGACCGCCGGTGGTCATGGCGATAGAGAGGAAGCGGTTGTGACCGAGCGAGGGGAAGGGTTGGCCCAGGATGGCGGCGCCAGAGAACGCCAAGTCGCCACCGTAGATGCGCATTTCATAGAAG
>JANXQZ010000999.1 GCA_025353235.1 Bryobacterales bacterium | reverse complement strand
TCGACGCTACGGCGGCCGCTTGAATCCGTAGATCTCGCCACTCGCGATGCGGCCAAGGCTGCTTATGAGCGGAGCGATGTGGCGGTGGTTCCAGCGGCGGGAGTAATCGGAGAAGCCATGGTGGCTTTGGTGCTCGCGCAGGCGTTCCTCGAAAAATTCGGAGGAGATTCGCTGGCGGAAACGCGCCGCAATTTCGAGGGCTACAGGGAGCAAGTTAAGAATTTCTGATGGTTTACCCAATCGTTTTTTTCCCCCAGCCCGTGCTTGAGACTCAGGCGAAAACCGTGGAAGAGTTCGACACACTGGAGTTGCAGGCGCTGGTGGACGACATGTTCGAATCGATGTATGCGGCCAAGGGCGTTGGACTGGCTGCGCCGCAAATCGGTATTTCCAAGCGCATCGCAGTGGTAGATCTATCGGTGGGTGAAGACGCGGCCCAGAGAATCGTGCTCATCAATCCGGAGATCTCCAGCAAGTCTGGCACTCAGATCAGCGAAGAGGGATGCCTGAGCATTCCGGGGTTCCGGGAACAGGTGACCCGGCCTAACAAGGTGACGGTGCGAGCCCAGGACGCGAAAGGCGAGTGGTTCGAGACGTCGGGCGAAGAACTGCTGGCCCGCGCGCTGCTGCATGAAACGGATCACCTGCACGGCCGTCTCTATATCAGCCATGTCAGTTCGCTCAAGCGCGATCTCATCCGCCGCAAGGTTCGCAAATTGATTAAGGCCGGTGAATGGAAGTAGTGTTTCTGGGCACGCCGCAATTTGCAGTGCCGACGCTTGAGCGTATGATCGAGGCTGGTCATCGGGTAGCGGCGGTGTTCACTCAGCCGGATCGGCCAAAAGGGCGCGGTGGCCAACTGGCTTCGTCGCCCGTGAAGGACGCCGCCATTCGACTCGGAATCGCTGTCTCTCAGCCCGAGCGCATCCGGCGTCCGGAATCAGTACAACAATTACGAGGCATGCGGCTGGACGCGATGGTGGTGGTCGGCTACGGCCAGATCATCCCGCAATCGATCATCGATATACCACGCCTGGGCATTATCAATGTGCATGGCTCCTTGTTGCCGAAGTACCGCGGGGCCGCGCCGATTCAGTGGGCGGTTGCAAACGGTGAGACTGTTACAGGCGTAACCACCATGCGAATCGATGCGGGTCTGGACACCGGAGACATGCTGCTGAAGTGGTGCACGCCAATAGGGCCAGAGGAAAACGCGCTGGAGTTGGCCCCGCGGCTTGCGGAAGCCGGTGCCAGTCTGCTCGTGCAAACCTTGCGAGGCTTGGAGGACGGCTCGATTGTGCCGGAGCCTCAGGACGCAAGCCAGGCAACGCTCGCCCCCATCCTGAAAAAAGAAGACGGCCAGATTGACTGGTCGCTGCCAGCAAGGGCGATCTGCAATCGGTCCCGCGGGCTGCTGCCTTGGCCTGGAACCCACACCACCTTTCGCGGGCAAATGCTGCATGTGTGTAAGTCGCGCGTTGCGGCTGAATCAGGCACCGGCACGCCAGGGCGCACTTACGCAATCCATCGACGTCTGCTGGCGGACTGCGGCGAGCATACAACGCTTGAGCTGTTGGAAGTTCAAATGGAAGGACGCAAACGCATGACAGCCGAAGCTTTCCTTAATGGACAGCACTTGGCCGACAACGAATTTTTGGGAGTGAAGAAGAATTGAACCTGCCGCTGGGCTACAAATATTCAGCCGTGTACGCTGGAATCCGCAAGACGGAGAAGGACGATCTCGGTCTCATCGTTTCTAATTCCCCGGCCAACGCAGCCGCTGTTTTTACACAGAATCAAGTCACGGCCGCTCCCGTGAAACTAGCTCGCACGCACCTGAAGCGATCAAAAGGAATCGTCAAGGCGCTTCTTATAAACGCCGGGAATGCGAACTGTGCCACACGCACCGGCACCACGGTGGTGGTGAACACGTGCGCAGCCCTTGCTCAACGGTTAAAGGTGGATCCCGAGCAAGTGCTGCCTGCCTCGACCGGAGTAATCGGGGTCGAATTGGACGAGCGGCTGATCCTCAAAGCCCTGCCTCGTCTCGTTCGCGGCCTTTCTTCGGACCGCTTCGAAGATGTCGCCCGCGCCATGCTCACCACCGATTTAGCGGTGAAAATGGCGGACTGCGAGGCCGCGCTTAAAGAAGGAGCCGTCCGTGTAGCGGGCATGACCAAAGGCTCCGGCATGATTCAGCCGAACATGGCCACAACGCTGGGCTTTATCATGACCGATGCCGATTTAACTCCCCGTCAGCTTCAGGAAATGCTGGATGGGGCGGTGAACAGAAGCTACAACCGAATCAGCGTGGATGGCGACACGTCCACCAACGACATCCTCGTTCTCATGGCCAACGGGGCATCGAACGTGAACCCTGGCAAGAAAGATCGCGAGACGTTAGCGGAGACGATCGCTGAGGTTGCGGAGAGCCTCGCCAAGCAGATTGCGAGAGATGGGGAAGGGGCGCGAAAATTGATTGAGATTCGGGTCAGTGGCGCCGAAGACAGCCATACTGCCGAACGGATCGCTCGCAGCATCGCCAACTCTCCGCTGGTGAAGACCGCGATTGCCGGCTCCGATCCGAACTGGGGCCGCATCCTGTCAGCGGCTGGAAACTCCGGGGTCGATCTCAACCCAAACAAAGTGGATATTGAAATTCAGGGAATGCCGGTATGCCATGAAGGCCTGGCAGTGGACTTCGACGAAGCCGAGTTGAAGAAGAAGCTGGATGCTCCCGAGTGCGAGATTCGGTTTGAGATCAAGGGAAAAGGCAAGGCGGAAACGCGCTTCTGGACTTGTGACTTGACCGAGAAATACATCGAAATTAATGCGAGCTATCGGACGTAGGTTCTGCCTTGTGCTGACTCTCGGTGTTGCCTTTGCAGACACTCACGCCGACGTCGTCGACCTGTTCGCCTCCATGACTGCCGCGCTTACGGAAGACCCGCCCAATGCCGCCGGGTTCATGAAAGCATTCGATCGCAAGCTGCCTGAATATGACGAACTCAACCGTGATATTAGAGCTTTGTTGCTCGATTCAGGAGTGGCCAGCTCGGTAGATTTTGTGAAGGAAGAGGGCGACGCTGCGAAGCGCTCGGTGGACCTCGATTGGTTCATGGAGCTGCGCAGTCTGCAGCCAGGTGGACCCACGCGCACCCGCCGTGACATCGTACACTGCGGACTGGTGAAGCAGGGCAAGCGATGGCGCATCGTTTCTATTAGCCCGATCTCGATCTTCACACCATGAGGTGTTTCGGCGCGATTCTGCTGCTCGTGCTCACTTCGGCTCTTGCCGCGCAGTCGCCCAAGGTAGTCGCTCTGAATATCGACGGCGTGGTTCATCCGATTACTACAGAGATCGTGTCCCACGCCTTGGAGCAAGCCGCGCACGAGCATGTGGCCTTGGTGCTGATTCGGATCAATACACCTGGCGGACTGATGAGTGCCGCGCGGGAGACTGTCCAGCGGATTGTGGAGTCGCCGGTGCCGGTGGTCACGTACGTTACTCCGAGCGGCTCCAGAGGGGCTTCTGCGGGATTCTTCATACTGGAGGCGGGCGACGTTGCAGCCATGGCGGCGGGCACCAACACGGGAGCGGCCTCGCCAGTGCTGATTGGCCAGCAGATGGATCCGGTGATGCGGCGCAAGGTGGAAAACGACGCGTCCGCTTGGTTGCGGAGTGTCACGACGAAGCGCGGTAGAAACAGCGATCTCGCCGAAAAGACCATCACGGAGGCCAAGGCCTTCAGTGAAAAAGAAGCGCTCGATCAGCATCTAATCGAGATCGTCGCGCCTGACGAGCGGAGCCTATTTCAACAGCTCGATGGCCGGCAGATCACGCGCTGGAACGGTAAGAGAGAGACCCTGCACGTGGCCGGAGCCGTGGTTATTGAGGCGCGCCGAAGCCTGCGCGAACAGTTGATCTCCGCGATCGCCGACCCGAACATCGGGTTCATTCTACTGGTGCTCGGGGCGCTTGGGATTTATGTCGAGTTCTCTTCACCGGGGCTGATCTTTCCGGGCGTAGCCGGCGGCATCCTGGCTCTGCTTGGGCTCTCGGCTCTGTCGGTGGTGCCGATCAACTGGGCGGGTGCGGCGCTTCTTGTCCTTGCCGTCGCCCTGCTTGTGCTGGAAGCGAAATTCGCCTCGCACGGGGTTCTCGGCATCGGCGGCGCGGTCGCGATGGTGTTGGGTGCGTTGTTGCTGGTGGATGGTCCACCTGAGTTGCGGATTAGGCTTTCGACCGCAATTGCAGTGTCTCTTCCATTTGCTGCGATTACGTTTTTCTTGGTGTCGTTAGTATTTCGTGCGCGCGCGAACAAGGTAGTTACGGGAACGTCGAGCATGGTTGGGGAGATCGGAGTGGTTTGCACAGAAGGTGAGATTCTCATTCGCGGAGAGTATTGGAAAGCTGTTAGCGAGTCGCCCGTGGAAGTGGGGGCGCGCGTCCGCGTGACTGCAGTGGACGGCATCTCGCTGAAGGTGCAACCTTGGCAGTAGCGTTACCTGAGAGTAGACGAGAGTCGCACCGCTGGCCGGAAAATCGACGCGAAACCTTCCTGCTACGGATACCTCCACAGGTTATCCATGGCCCGAACACAACTTGCAAGACGTGCGATGCAGTCAATCTCTTTAGGAGTCTGCGCATTCTCCCAGTCCGCGCCGAGTCAAACTCCTGCCGCAGCCGGGAAGGGAATGATCCTGCGCGAGAAAGAGCCGAAGAATCTGGGATCATTACTCCTACGGACGAATTCTACGTTCGCAACCACTTTAAACAGCCCAAAATTGGGTAGTGGGCTACTTTGATTTTCTTGTCCCGATTCGGTAAAGCAAAATGAGTGAGCCGACCGCGATGCTAGATATCCCGTAGATCGAGGCCTGCGCAATGAATGGCAAGGGTGGCGTGACATCTATCGGGTAAGTTCCATTCATAATACCCGCGATTCTCGCGATTGGTGGCCACACAATGCTAACGGCTTTGTTGAACACAAAAGCGTTGATAGCAAACCAAAGCAGCGCCGCCAGT
The DNA here is from genome assembly GCA_025353235.1 of Bryobacterales bacterium. Taxonomy (GTDB): domain Bacteria; phylum Acidobacteriota; class Terriglobia; order Bryobacterales; family Bryobacteraceae; genus JANXQZ01. The sequence continues at coordinate 1,921 of JANXQZ010000999.1, read as the reverse complement.
GAGCCTTTTTGTAGCCAGTCGATCATTTACGCTGCTCTTTCCAACCTCCGCTCACTAGCTTCGATGAGTCCAACGAAGTCGCTCACTTCCCATAGCCGATCAGTAACACCGGCGGCCATCGCTGGCGTCGTGCGTATAGTCCGGTGAATCTCGATGAAATTGTACGCGAAGTAGCATAGGGCAACCGATGCCGCATGATTTTCAAGTTTTTTTGAAAAAGCATTTGTAAAACGGGTGTAGCGCCGATTGGTTATCCGCACCACGTCGCTGGATCTCTTGAGCTTGATCGTCTTTTTCGTTGCCATGCTTTTCTTCATATTTCCAGCATGGCAGGAATATATAAGTCGCCGAAGCTAGGTTAATTTTCAAAGTAGCCCACCACTCAAAATTGACCCCGCAAGCTGGAAGCTCAAGATAGAAGGCGGTGTAGAACGCACCTTGGAGGCAACGCGGAATGGACCGGAGTTCGCTAGAGCTGTTCTGGAAAAGGCCGGGCTGCGGAATGATGCGGTCGAGGTGATCTTTGAGGGGATCGATAAGAGCGAAATTAAAGACGATCCCAAGTCTCCGGGCGAAATCCATTTCGCTCGCAGTTTGCCAATCTCGAAAGCCAGAAATGGAAACGTCTTGCTGGCCTTCAAAATGAACGGCGCTGATCTGACGCCGTAACATAGGGCTCCTGTGAGAGCGATCGTCCCGGGCCGCTATCAGCTCATGGCGCGAGCCACTGATCAGCGGGGAAGAGTACAATCGATGGAGAGAGATCGAGACCGGAGAAGCTACGAGATCAGTCACGTGCTGCCCGTCTAGTTAACGGTCCGATAAGTAACGCGAAACAGGCAAACCCAAAGAATTGGAGAGTGCGGATGTTCCGAGTAATAATTGCGCTGGCGGCGACGCTGGCATTCCATGTCGAGGCGAAAACGATGGTGAGCAAGAAGCCGTTCGGTAAAACGAACGAGGGAACGGCAGTCGATCTGTATACGCTGAGAAGCGAGAAACTAGAAGCAACGATCACCACCTTCGGGGGCCGCGTAGTAACGCTTAAGACGCCGGACCGAACTGGTAAGTCGGCCGACATCGTGCTCGGTTTTGACAGTCTGGACGGTTATTTCAAAACGAACCCATATTTCGGAGCGCTCATCGGACGCTACGGGAATAGAATCGGCCACGCCAAATTTACGCTGGACGGACACGCCTACGCGCTCCCGAAGAACGATGCGGAGAACACGCTTCATGGCGGTCTGAAGGGCTTCGACAGCAGGGTCTGGACCGGCAAGATCGAAGGCGACTCGCTGGTGCTCACATACCTCTCCAAGGATGGCGAAGAAGGATTCCCGGGCAACCTGTCCGCGACCGTGAAGTACACCCTGACGCCGAACGAGCTTCGGATCGAGTACTCTGCCACCACGGACAAAGACACCGTGCTCAACCTGACCAACCATTCTTACTTCAATCTGGCTGGACAGGGCGAGAGCGACGTGTTGAAGCACGAGGTCACGTTGCTAGCTGACCGATTCACCCCCGTCGACAAAGGTCTGATTCCTACCGGCGAGCTGAAAAGCGTTGCCGGGAGCCCGTTCGATTTCCACACGCCGCACGCGATTGGCGAGCGCATCAATGCCGACGACGAACAGATCAAATTCGGCAAGGGCTACGATCACAACTGGGTCCTCAACTCTGGCGGCGGGTCGCTGAAGCTCGCCGCGAAGGTACACGAACCCACCACAGGCCGAGTGATGGAAGTGCTCACCACCGAACCTGGCCTGCAGTTCTATACGGGAAATTTCCTCGACGGCACGCTCACCGGCAAGGCAGGAAAAGTCTACAAGCAGCGCTATGCCTTCTGCATGGAGACCCAGCATTTCCCTGACTCCCCCAATCACCCCAAGTTCCCGTCCACTGAATTGAAGCCCGGCCA
>JANXQZ010000924.1 GCA_025353235.1 Bryobacterales bacterium | reverse complement strand
TCCCGGCGACGACAGCCCAGATGTGGGGACAACTCGGCATGCCTGATTCGATTGTGAGCGCGCGCGTGGCAGACCTACACTGGGGGCATCTGAAAGCAGGCCAGAAGGTGGGCAAGGTGTCGCCTGTATACCCGCGCATCGAAGCGAAGCCTGCGATTGAGAAGATGCAGGCGCTCGAAGTGTCCGAGAAGGCACGCCAGGATATTCTGATGGGCAAGACGCCGGCAGCCCCACCTGCGCCCGCTCCGGAGACGTTTTCCATCGGCGATACGATCACGATTGACGATTTCGTCAAGGTGGACCTCCGCGTGGGACTGATCAAGTCGGCTGAGCGCGTTAAGGGTGCCGACAAGCTGTTGCACCTGCATGTGGATATCGGCGAATCTGAGCCGCGCAGCATCGTTGCCGGAATCGCGGCAGCTTACGCGCCGGAAACGCTGATCGGACGCAAGGTGGTGATTGTCGCCAATCTGCAACCGCGAAAATTGCGCGGACTCGAATCGCGAGGCATGATCGTGGCGGCATCGCTGGAGGGCGGCGCTCCCGTGTTGGCGTCGTTCTTGGAAGACGTGCCCGTGGGTGCGCGCCTGAAGTAATGCTGATCGATTCGCACTGCCATCTGGATAGCAAGGAGTTCGACGTAGACCGGGAAGCGGTGATTGAGCGTGCGGTCGACGCGGGGGTGACTCGCATGGTCGCCATCGGGACGGGTAGCGGGCCTCCCGATTTGGAAGCGGGGATTCGGCTTGCGGATAAGCACGAATGCTTCTGGGCAACAACGGGGGTGCATCCTCACGATGCCGCCAAAGCGGACGACGCCACATTCAAACACCTGTCGACTCTTCTGCGGCATCAGAAAGTAGTGGGACTCGGCGAGATCGGTCTGGACTATCATTACGACTTTTCACCCCGAGACGTTCAGAAGGCAGTCTTCAAAGAGCAGATGGCTATCGCGGCAGATGCCCGAAAGCCGATTATTATTCACACCAGAGAAGCGTGGGAGGATACCCTCGCCTTGTTAGACGAGCATTGGAAGCCGCACGGCTTGCCGGGGATCATGCATTGCTTCTCGGGCGGACCAGACGAAGCGCGAAGGTCCCTGGAACTCGGCTTCTATTTAAGCTTTGGTGGGATTGTTACTTACCCTAAGGCTTTGGATGTACAAGAGGCAGCCAGGATGGTGCCTTCGAATCGGATGCTGGTGGAAACGGATGCCCCTTATCTCGCGCCGGTACCCAAGAGAGGCAAGCGAAACGAGCCCGCCCTGATGGTGCATACGGTTGCGAAGCTGGCGCAGCTCCGGGGCGTTTCCGCGGACGAAATCGCCGCTATCACCACTCGCAATTTCGGCGAGCTGACAGGCGGTGCGCTAAACTAATGTTTCCCATGGAGATTGGCAAGCTCGAACAGTCTCTTACCTTGACCGAGATTCTCGAGTTAGTTCAACACGATCTCGAGCGAGTCGAGCAGGAGATCAGCCTCGAGTCGATCGCAAGCGTCGACTCTATCACCACCATTGGACGTTATCTGCAAGCGGGCGGCGGCAAGCGGCTGAGGCCTATTCTGGTTCTGCTGTCTGCCCGCCTCGTGGGCGATATTAGCGACAGTGCTATCCGCATGGCCGCCGTGGTGGAGATGATCCATACAGCGACCCTGGTCCACGACGATGTGATCGACGTCGCCAAGACTCGTCGCGGGCGGGCTTCTTCCAACACAATCTGGGGAAACCATACCTGCGTGCTGGCTGGCGATTGGCTTTACATGCAGGCTTTCCAACTCGCCCTCCGCGAGCGAAATTTCCACGTTCTCGATCTGCTGATTAGTCTCACTCAGATGATGGTGGAAGGCGAGCTGCTGCAACTGGAGCGGATCGGGAAAATCGATGTTTCCGAGGCCGATTATATGGAGTTGGTGGACCGCAAGACCGCCAGTCTCTTCTCGGCGTGCGCTCGCCTGGGAGGTTTGATGGGCGATGCGGACGAACATCTCGAAGGCAAGCTGGGCGAGTTCGCATGGAACCTGGGCATCGCTTTCCAACTGGTGGATGACGTGCTTGATTTTACGTCGCGCGAGAAGGTGCTCGGTAAGCCGGTGGGCAGCGATTTGCGGGAAGGGAAGGTCACGCTCCCGCTGATCTATGCGCTTTGCGGAGCTCAGCCGGAAGAACGAGCCATGATCGAAACGGTTTTGAAAGACGGCAACTACGACAAGGTTCAGTTCGGGAGCATTCTGGCGTTCATTGATCGTAGCCGCGGCTTTGAGCG
>JANXQZ010000914.1 GCA_025353235.1 Bryobacterales bacterium | reverse complement strand
GGGGGAGATCCATCACCTCCAACCGGGTAGCTCCATCCAACACATGGAACGCTGGAGTCTGCACAAAGACGTGAAAGTGTCTGCCTGGACCGATGCGGAACTCGATCGAGTGCTGCTGCCGCTTCTAAGCGGCCGTTAGGAGACTGTGGTTTTGGCGCAGAACCGATCAAAGGCTTCGGACATGAGGCTGGCGATCGGCGGGGCCCGATGAGTAATGGGTAAGATTTGCCGTATGAGGGAAACGTACATACAGCCGGGGATGCGCAGAAGCCGACTGCACGAGGTTGGGTCAGTGGTAACGCAAACGGACGCCGTCAAACCCGACTTAATTCAAAAATGCAGTCCCGCTTCTCGGGCGACCTCCTAGCAGGCGGCGCTTCCTCCACAACGGCAATTTTCCCCGCCGCATCGCGGCTCCTCGCGATAGACAAAATTCCCGTTGCGCCGTCGCTCATTCCCGCCTGCCGGCGGATCGCAGAAGCGAGGTCATGACGGCCTTGCCACAACCTGCGGTGAAGGCAAAGTCGAAAAAGGTTGCGAAGAAAACTATGAAGGCAAAAGTCGTGAAAAGGAAATCCATGAAAACAATCAAAAGCGGTAATAAAAGCGTTTGGAGTAAGGCGTCGTCGCTTCTGGGAGAGTGATGCCCCCATCGAAAGCTAACATCGGGTTTCTTATGCGTTGCCATCGTCCAAAGAGAGCGAGGGAGGTCGTACCTCCCCATTTCGAGGGGCCCCGCTGTACAATTGATTTCGAATGAAAATCACAATCAAAGTCAATCCCATCGAATGCATCACGGCGGCGAACTGCACGGGCATAGCTCCCGAGTACTTCCACATCGGAGACGATCCCTATGTCGAACTACTGGATGGCAAGGGCAATCCTCATGGAACAGAGTTTACGTTCAATGCAACTCCCGAGGAGTTGGAGCGGTTGCAAGAGGCAGTGGACGCCTGCCCAACCCGAGCCATTCAGATAGTCGAAGAGCCCTGACCGTTTCCCGTAATACATATCCCGAAAACCGGATTCAAACCCAAAGCCGTTTGTTTTCCCGCGCTAAATCCTGTATTCTCATGAACAAGGCCGGGGTTTTCTGGTGGCGATGCAAGTGCTCACAGACTCACATAAGGGACCACTAACGGAGTTGGCTTGAGAGATCTGAGGGCTCAATTTGTCAGCGCGCTTCTGTTTATATTGACAGTGGCGGCGGTGAGTTGCGCCGTGATCAACTTCCACCAGCAGAGCGTTTACCATCTGCCCGACGACGGGGTCACGTGGGTGGACCG
>JANXQZ010000851.1 GCA_025353235.1 Bryobacterales bacterium | reverse complement strand
TAGTCCAGCGGCCCAATCTGAACATCGCCCGCTGGAAGAATGAGGTTTGAATTATTTACGGACCTCACCACGTCCATCAAGCTGAGCTGATGGGCTTCGAGCTTGTACGGGTCGGCGTAGACCATGATTTGTCGATAACGACCCCCAAAAGGCTGCGGAACCGATGCCCCGGGCACGCTGGCAATTTGGTTGCGAACGTTGAACTGAGCCAAGTCCCTGAGCTTCGTTTCATCGAGCCCTTCTCCCTTGAAGGTGACCAGGCACACGGGCAGGCTTGAAGCATCGAACTTCAACACGACTGGGGGCAGAGTGCCGGGAGGCAAGCGCCGCAGTTGAGCCATCGCCAAATTCGAGATGGTGGTGACGGCGGAGTCGGGATTGGTGCCTGGCTGGAAGTAAACCTTAATGATGCTTACGCCGGGCAGCGACCGCGATTCGATGTGCTCAATGCCGCTCCCCAGCGTGAAGAATCGCTCGAAACGGCTGGTGATATCCGTCTCGATCTGCTCGGGCGGCATTCCCGAGTAAAACGTGGCAACCACCACAACCGGGATGTTCATGGCTGGGAACATATCCACCGGCATGCGCGCCATGCTGGTTACGCCCACCACTGCGATTACCAGACAGATCACGACAATAAAGTACGGGTTTAGGATTGCGAAGCGCGACATGAAAGTCTACTTCTCCTCTTTAGCTGACATGCTGGTTAGCTTCGGCTTAACCAACGTTCCCGGCTGCAATCCCGCGCGGTTTCCGATCACCACCAGCTCTCCGTCGCGAAGCCCGGATCGAATCTCGATGCGGTTTGCGGTCTCGACTCCGGTCTTGATAGAGCGGCGCGCCAGTCGGTTCTCGGACGTAACCACCATCACTTTGCCGTCGGATGTGGAACTAGCGTCCATATCCACTGCCGAGACTGGCACGGCCACCGCATCGTTGCTGCGGTTTAGCGTCAGATCCACTTCGGCGTACATGCCTGGCACGAGAGCCAGACTCGGATTCTGCACATCCACTTCCGTTTCCATGGTCCGGGTTGCCATCTGAATGTTGCCTGCCGAGCGTGCAACTTTGCCTGGGAAGGTGCGATTGAGAGTGGGCACGCGCACGTCCACCTGTTGTCCGACATGAATGGTGGGAACCGCTGATTCCGGCACGGGGAGAATCAGCCGCATGAGCGTGTTGTCCGACAGGCGGACGATGGGCATGGCCTGGGTCTGAGAGGCGGTCCCGGCTTGGATCATCGACCCGGTATTCGCAAATCGTTTTGTGATCACGCCCGAGAATGGGGCCGTGACGTTGGTGTAGTCGAACATGGTCTGAAATCTGCCGAGCTCGGCTTTGGAAACATCCACCTGTTGAACCGCGGCAGCCATGCTGGATTTAGCCGCTTGCACTTGCGCTTCCGACGCCAGGTCTTTCCCCTGCGCGTCATCCACCTCTTGCTGCGCCACTAAGCCAGGCCGCGTTTTCACCACTCCGGCCAGCCGCTCGTAAGAGAGGTGCACCATCTGGTGATTGGATTCCGCGCGCCTTACTTCGTCTTGAGCCTGGGTGACTTGGGCCTCGCTGCGCTGTACGGAGGCCTTTGCCTTGGTGACTTCATCGGTCATCTCGGGCAGTTCAAGAACCGCAAGCAATTGACCCTGCCGCACTCGATCCCCGATGTCGACATTGATGCGCTTCACGTACCCGGATACCTTGGCCATCACATCGATCTCCTGATATGGCTTGAACTCGGCAGTCAAGACAAGCACATGGGACAAGTCTGCCGTATCGGCTCTTGCGACCGCGACCGTGGGAATCTCCACCACCGCATTTCGCGCCTCCACGGATTTCGTTCGTCCGCAGGAGGAAGCTCCAGCGGCGAGGATCAAGATAACGGCGATCGATGACGATCGTTCAAGCACTTGTAATTTCACGAAGTTTTTCCAGGGAGAATTCACTTGATCGGCAGAAGTCGATGATCTTTCGTTTTCTTCGCAGCAGGTCATCGGCTATTTTTGGCAGACGGGGCAGCAACTCCAGCGGGATCGAGACCACTCCATGACAGTCAGCCATCAATAAATCACCAGAGCGGATGGCCAGCCCGCAAATCTCCACAGGTTGGAAATGATCCACTAGGTGGGCGTACGCATGCGACGGTAAAACATGACGCGCAAAAAGCGGAAGGCCCATTTTGGCGACGGCGTGCAGATCACGGACGGCGCCGTTGGTCACAACCCCGACGCAATGCAGGGACTGAAGGATGGCTGCGGCGACTTGGCCAACCGAAGCGCCTAGGCCGGGATTTGCATCGACATCCTGGATGGCGATGATGCGCGGTATTGGCCAACGTTCAATGGCTGGCCACCATTCGTGGTCCGAGAGAAATGAGTTTCCTAGAACGGGCGGATTAGATGTTTTTACCCGAGCCGTTACCGCGTAGCCAATCACCGGGGCGAACTCGCCATTCACGCAGCGCAAACCCGGTTGAGTGTAGCCCTGATTTCGCAGGCGCACATCGCAGGTCTCAATCGCGTCAGCGAGGATGCAGGTATCGAACTGCTTCAGCGCCTCGAAATTTTCGTCGTCGGTGGATTGCTGCATGGCTCCTTACTTCAAAGGATAGGGGGTGAAGCGCAGCGTAGCCATCCCAACTAGTGGGTACTTTTCCGATTATGAGTAACTAGTGGAATCGCCGATACAAAGTTCCCCGGCAGGGCATCGACGGAATACCTTG
>JANXQZ010000850.1 GCA_025353235.1 Bryobacterales bacterium | reverse complement strand
GGCGCATCGCTTCCGCATTCCCGGACCTGGCTGCTAAAAGAAGCGGAGTGGCGGCTCCGTTGTTCTGGCGGAAAAAGCCGCCGCCTGCACCGCCCCCACCTGGGGGGGTTGGGGCGAGCTTTGCGTTAACCTCGGCTCCGTGGGCCAGCAGATCTTTCAGCAGTTCCACCTTCCCAGCCTGGGCCGCCGCATGCAGGGGCGTGTTCCCGGACTTATCCTTTACGTTCGGCGTGGCACCTTTCGCCAGCAACTCCTTCGCGACCGCCTCATGCCCAAACGCAGCAGACACCAGCAGCGGATTCGCTCCATCTGGCATGCCCCGGCTGAAATCGGCGTTGGCTGCCAGCAGAATGCGCGTGGACTCCGCGTCTCCTTTCTCGGCGGCAAACATCAAAGGCGTAAACTGACCTTTTGACAGCGCGTTGACATCGGCATCGTGTTCCACCAAAAGGCGCGTCACCTCTGGATGCCCTTCGGCAACCGCCCACATCAGCGCGGTCTGCCCTTTGCGCGATTCGGCTTTGTTCACCTCTGCTCCGCTTGCCAGCAGAAATTTTACGGCTTCCACACTGCCGGTTCCCGACGCGATCATAAGCGGGGTCTCGCCATTCCAGCGAGCCGCGTTCGCCTTGGCCCCAGCCTTGAGCAGCTTCTCCACAATTGCCGCATTTGCATTTGCGCAGGCCAGCGTGAGCGGAGTCTCGCCATACTCATTGGCGGCGTTGACGTTCGCTCCGGCTTGAATCAGAAACTCGGCCATCGTCGCATTATCCTGATGCACCGCCGAAGCGAGCGCGGTTTCTCCGTCAGGCTGCGCGGCATTCACGTCCGCATGCTGACCAAGCAGCGCGCGGACCGCTTTGATATCTCCATTTTTGGCCGCTTGCACCACGCGGAAGTCGCTGGTGCCTGCGAGTACGGGAAGGCAGAACAAAACGGTGGCTAGCCCGAGGTGACGGAGCGTGCTCATGCTTGCATTTAACCATAGTTTAATGGGATTCTATAAGTGATAATGCTGCTGTCAAACCACCCGCGCCGGTGTGAGATTCGGTTTTGGTCTGCTCTCGCGAGCTTAGCTTTCCTCCCCCTGCTTTCAGCCCAGGATGCCGACCCGCATCGCGCCCTTCTGAATCGGTATTGCGCGTCGTGCCATAGCGAGAAAGCGCACATGGCAGGAATTTCGGTAGAGGGGCTCAACGCGGCCAACGTTAGCGCTGGGGCCGAGTCTTGGGAGAAGATCCTTCGCAAGCTGAACAGTGGCCAGATGCCGCCGCCCGGCCTTCCTCGTCCAGACGCTGCAGCCACGAAGGCGTACACGGCTTGGCTTGAGAGTTCGCTGGACCGGGTCGCGCTGGATCATCCCAATCCCGGCAGGCCTGCCATTCATCGGCTGAATCGCGCGGAATACGGCAATGCCGTCCGCGACTTGCTGTCGCTGAATATCGACGCTGGCACTCTGCTGCCGCCTGACGATTCCGGCTACGGCTTCGACAACATCGCCGACGTGCTCTCCGTTTCTCCAGTGTTGATCGAGCGCTACATCTCGGCAGCGCGCAAAATCAGCCGCATCGCGGTGGGCGACCCGAAAGTGCTGGCCTCCATCGACCAATACGCCGTAGCTCGGGGCGCGGGCCAAATGGATCAGGTGAGCGAGGAGCTTCCGCTGGGATCGCGCGGCGGCACAGCCATCCACCACTATTTCCCGGTTGACGGAGTTTATACTGTTCGAGTCTTGATGCGCCCCGGCGGCCAGCAGGCTAGCGACGACAAGCCGCACTACGATATTCGAGTGCCTGTAAAGGCTGGCCCGCGCATTCTGGGGGTGACGTTTCTGAAAGAATCGGGAAGGGCGGAATCGGTGTCTCCAACACGCGGCCGGGGTGCGGCACCTGCTGCAAAGTCCGACGATTCGCTGCCTTCCGAACTCGACCTGAGACTCGACAATGCGCGAGTCAAGCTGTTTGACGTGCCTGGCTCGAATGCCGCTATCGATAGCGTCCAAATCGGCGGCCCGTACGACGTGGAAGGACCGGGGGATACCGCCAGCAGGCGCAGCGTTTTTATCTGCCGTCCCAACGCTGCCGGCGAGGAAGGGGCTTGTGCGACTAAGATTCTTTCGACGCTGGCTCGACGCGCCTATCGCAGGTCGGTAACCCAGGCAGATCTCCAGCCGCTCCTAAAATTCTACAAAGCGGGCCGCTCCGCTGGCAACTTTGAAAGTGGCATCGAGATGGCCTTGCGGGGCATGCTGGTTTCCCCGGAATTCCTGTTCCGTATCGAGCGGGATCCGGTGGCGGCCCCGCCCGGCAGCGTGCACCGAATCAGCGATTTCGAACTCGCCTCGCGGCTTTCCTTCTTCCTGTGGAGCAGTATTCCCGACGATGAATTGCTCAAGCTTGCCGAGAAAGGCAAACTGGCCGACCCGGCGGTGCTCGACGGGCAAGTGCGGCGCATGCTGGCCGACACCAAATCCAAAGCTCTGGTCACCAATTTCGCAGGGCAGTGGCTGTACCTGCGCAATCTCGGCTTGCTGAGGCCTGACCCGGACGCTTTTCCGGATTTCGACGAAGGTCTGCGCGCAAGTTTCCAGCATGAGACGGAGCTGTTCTTTGAAACGATACTGCGGGAAGATCGCAGTGTTTTAGAACTGCTCGGCGCGAACTATACCTTTCTCAACGAACGCCTCGCGCGTCATTACGGAATCCCGGATGTATACGGCAGCGCTTTCCGGCGAGTTAACCTTACGGACAGCAATCGGGGTGGCCTGCTGGGGCAGGGAAGCGTTCTCATGGTGACGTCGTATCCAAATCGAACTTCGGTAGTGCAGCGCGGCAAGTGGATCCTTGAGAATCTTTTGGGCAATCCGCCCCCGCCTCCGCCGCCCGACATCCCCGATCTGAAAGCCCACGGCGAAGACGGCAAGCAACTGACGATGCGGCAGCAGATGGAGGCGCATCGCGCCAATGCGGTTTGCGCCTCGTGCCATTCCCGCATGGATCCGCTGGGATTTGCGCTTGAGAATTTTGACGGTGTAGGCAAGTGGCGCGATAAAGATGCAGGGTCGGCGATCGATGCATCCGGCGTGTTGCCAGGCGGCGTGAAATTCACGGGACCCGCCGAGTTGAAGAAAATCCTGCTGACGCGGCACGACGAATTCGTGGCTACGCTCAGCGGGAAGCTATTAACCTACGCGCTGGGGCGGGGCATTGAGTATTACGATCAGCCAGCCGTTCGGACGATCGCGCGCCAAGCCGCGCTCGACGATTATCGTATGTCTACGGTGGTAACATCCATCGTGAAAAGCACGCCCTTTCAAATGAGGAGAAAGCCGGAGTAATGATGCTGACCAAGAAGTTTGTTCCCCGCCGCACGTTTCTGAGAGGTTTGGGCGTCACAATGGCGCTGCCGTTTCTGGACGCTATGGTTCCGGCATTCGCGGCGACGCGCAATTCAGCGGCACGGCCCGCCATGCGTTTGGGATTCGTCTACGTTCCGTGCGGCATCATCATGGACCGTTGGACGCCGACCACCGAGGGGAGCAATTTCGCCTTTGCTCCCATCATGAAACCGCTCGAGCCGTTTCGCGAACAAATGGTGGTGATGAGCGGGTTGGCTCACATTAATGGCAATCCTCTGGGCGATGGGCCGGGCGATCACGCGCGCGCCGGTGCGACGTTCCTTACAGGGGTCCATCCAAAGAAGACGGAAGGCGCTGACATTCACTCCGGCATATCGGCGGATCAGATTGCTGCGCGCGAGCTCGGCAAGACTACTCAACTAGCATCGCTCGAGATTGGCCTGGAAGCTCCCGGCATGGTGGGCAACTGCGACTCGGGTTACAGCTGCGCTTACACCAACACGATTTCCTGGCGCAATCCGACTACACCGATGCCGATGGAAGTGAATCCGCGCGCCGTATTCGAGCGTCTTTTCGGCGATGGCGAAAGCACCGACGCCGCTTCTCGCCTGGCGAGGGCGAAGGAGGATCGGAGCATTCTCGACTTCGTTCGCGAGGACGTGGCGCGCATTGGAACGGGCTTGGGCACGCGCGATCGCGGCAAGCTCGACGAATATCTGGAAGCGATCCGCGATATCGAACGCCGCATTCAAAAAGCGGAAGAGCAGAGCGCGACTCAGCAAGTGCCAACCATGGCTAGGCCGATGGGTGCCCCCGACTCCTTCGAAGAACACTGCAAGCTGATGATGGATCTGCAGGTGATCGCGTTCCAGGCGGATCTCACCAGGGTGGTTACGTTCATGATGGCTCGCGAAGGCAGCAACCGCAGCTATCGCTCGATCGGCGTGTCTGACGGCCATCACTCAGTGACTCACCACCAAAACGATAAGGAAAAGATCGAGAAGGTGGCCAAGATCAATACGCGGCATGCCGAGATGTTCGCTTATCTGCTGGATAAGATGCGCTCCACTCCCGACGGCGACGGCACCTTGCTGGATCATTCCATGCTGGTCTACGGAAGCAGCATAAGCGACGGCAACGCGCATACGCATGTGGATCTTCCGCTGGTGCTAGCGGGCGGCGCGGCGGCTCAGGTGAAGGGTGGTCGGCATATTCGGTACGCGAAAGAGACCCCGATGACGAACTTGCTGATGACCATGCTCGATAAGGTTGGAGTGCAACCCGAGAAGATCGGCGACAGCACTGGCAAAGTAACTCACCTTACCGATGTTTAGTTAACTGCGGCGCACCGGGATTTGGGGGCGGAGATCCAGGTGGCTTGTTACCGGAGCGGCAGTCGTCAGGCTGGGCTGCCTTCCTCTACTAAGACTCGGAAATCGGCCATGCGCCGCACCAGGGCCGGATCGACCCGCACGCCGCGCTGCAGCCGAATTTCCTCCAGCACGTCGCCAGTCGGGCGACCGTCGAAATGGGGGAGAAGGCCAACAAGGTGCGGCGACATCCGCACTGGATCGTACGAGCTGTACGTGACCGTGTTGTATTTCCCCGCCACAATTCCCTCGATCTGAATCAGTCCAATGCGTAGGCTCTCGGGCGTTTGCTCGGAGATCAGTTTGACGTAGCGCTCGCGCACTAGACGGGACAGCAGAGTCAGGTGCGGTCCGCAGATTTGGGCGACATCATCCCAGGCAAGCGGGCGCACTTGCTCTGCGCAAGCCCGGTAGAAATCCGCTTCCTTCCCCGTCCAGCGGCCCCAGAGGCTGCGATAGACGTCCTCCTCAATGGCTGCGCCGAGATCGGTCGCCTCCAGCCGCTTGGGTTCCAGCAGACGCGCCAGGAGCTTAGCTTCCACACCCATCTCGAGCGCGCACCACAAACCAAGTTGGCCGTCGACAAACCGCAGCAACTCGCCCAAATCGTTCCAGAACTCAAAGCCTGTAGCGCCCCGGACGTGTTTGCAGAACCAAGTGGTGCAGGTGGCCGGGCGGTGTCGCCAGATCCCGCACTGCCCTTCAATCTGGTGCGGGCAGCCCAGCTCCGGCGCGCGTCCGAAAGAGCCAAGGGCGTTCTTGTAAAGCAACAGGAAGCGAGTGGAAGGGTCCATTCCCAAAGGGGTGACGGCGATGCGCGCGCTCAAACGCTCTTCCACAGTGCGTCGGCCAGCCGCCAGATCGGGCTCGTCATCCGAAAGGATCAGGCCGGCTCGGTAATTCGCCAGTGGAGGCTGATAGGTGCAGCACCTTGTCACGGGATGGAAAAACACGCCTTTCGCAGGCGCTTCGGACTGCGGCAACATGGCGCAGTTGTCGCACGTAGCCTTAGTCTCCTTCGGAATGGGGCCACGGAGGAGCTGGTCAGTCCAGCCTGCGTAAAGAGATGGGAGCATGTCTAACTTGCCTTTGCGTGCTGAACTCAGTGCGGCGCGGGAACGGAATCCGCGCCGCAGCGGAGGCTGTTCAGGTTGCGGAGGAAGGATCTATGGTCTGGAAGGCTTTATGCTGCGCCTTCTGCTTAGCGAGGGTCCCGGCTTGGCTGGTGTTCGCACCGCCGGCAACTTGCTCCAGGTCGTCGTTCGACAGTTCAACCGTCTCTGCCGGCTCTGTCGGTATGATTTTCTTTGTATCTTCGCTCATTGTGTGTTTCTCCTTTTAGAAACGTCTCTTTGTGAATTCCAGGGCGCCTCACTCATGTAAGCACCCATTAACTGCTTGCAATACTTTCCCGCTCGACGTTCCCGACGTCAGGCATTAAGCCTACACGACTGGTTGAGGCGGAGGAGGGTCTGTCGGGGAAGGGACCGGGGGCTCGGTTAGGTTGTTCTTGATGTTGGACCTGCTAGTATTAATGCTGCTGGCCCCGCCACCAGCGATCAAGTCCAGGTTCTTATCCGACAATTCAACCGACTCAGTCTGCTCGACTTTCTTGGTATCTTCACTCATGTGTTTCTCCTTTTTAGAAACGTCTCGTTGGTGAGATCCAGGGCGCCTCACTCATGTAAGCGCCCAAGTTAGCTGCCTTCTACAAATGCACACCAGCAGAAAAGGGGACCATCTAATTTGCTGCTTACTTGGCTACCGCCAGTCTTTGAATCCCTTGTCCGTGCTGGGTGCGGGGGCCTTGGGCGAAGCTAGTTCCAAGTCGTACCCCTTGCGTATGAAAGCACCGCCCGTAACCTCATTCAGATCTTCGGTCGACAACTCGGCTCCCTTTAGGTCCTGCCCGAGCTCTTCAATGTTCTTGGGTTCGTCATTCATGGTGTTTCCTTCCTTCCTAAAGCCTAAGTACGCTTTTTGACCTGAACTGGTAAGCTCGGACGGGTCTAGGCAACAACTTCAGTTGCTGACCCCGCCCTGCTTTATCGCCCTCTTACTCACGGTACTCGTCAATCCGGAGGGTGCGGGTGACGATGTGATCGATTGAGAGTTAAGGAGGTATGGTGGGGCGGTAACACCGCCTGCAATGCCGTCCAGTTCCTGTTCAATGCGTCCGTCTGTGTCTGCTCAGCTTTCTTAGTTTCTTCACTCATGGTGGTCCTCCTTTTAAACGTCTTATTGCGCGTTCATCCTATAATGCACGGAACAGCGAAAAGGGGGACCAATTATTTTCATCGTGCCATAAGAAGGCTTGGGGCCTTGTGAATGCGCCGCTATTAGGTGTATCCTCATGAGCATTCAGCATGAGTTCGCTCCTTAAGGCGCTGGGCGGGTTTTGCATAGCCCCTGCTCTATGGTCCCAAGCATCGGAGATTCGCCCATTCGTAGCAGCTTCCCTCGCTGCGCCCACGGCCCCGGATTCCTCATCGGGCAGACTGACTCTTCAACAAGCGCTCGAATCGACGCTCCAGAGGCACCCGCAAGGGCGCATCGGCGAGCAACAAGTGGTAGCCACCCTCGGTGTGCTGCGCGAGGCATCTGGCATCTTCGACGCTATATATGCCAGCGGACTGCAACAGAGCTTCGCGGCCACGCCGCTCACCACGGCCCAGCAGGGACCGGCAGGCGGCGCGGCAAGCAAATCCGCCGCCACCAATCTCACCACTTTCAATGCCAGCGCCAGCCGGTTGTATCGCAACGGCATCACCGCCGGACCGGTTGTCGAACTCGACCGCGCGCGCGACCGCTTATTGGACCCGGCCGGCATCAACCAATCCCGGCTAGCCTATCAAATGACCATCCCGCTGCTGCGCGGCAGGGGAGCCGAAGTGGTGGCCGCGCAGGAGACTTCGGCTCGAGTGCAAGTGGATGCCAGTAAATTGGATCTCAACCAGACCTTCACCGATTTGCTCACGAACACCGCCGTCGGTTACTGGGACTTCGTGGGCTCGCTGCGGATGTTGGAAGTGGCCATCAGCTCGGAAGTGCGCGGGCGGACGCTGGTGGAAAACGTGGATGCCTTGGTCCGGGCTGAGCGCATCCCCCGCAACGACAGCAACGAGGTGCGCGCCAATCTTGCCGATCGCATCGCGGGCCGCATCGCAGCCGAGCAGCAGGTAGCGGTCGCGCGGCAGCAGTTGGCGTTGGCCATGGGGTTGCCTCCAGAAGTTATGGCTGGGCTCGGCGAACCGGCAGAGGACCTTCCGGAGGCAATCGGAGCGCCTGCGAACGATCCTGAAACGGCCCGGCGCTACATCGACCTGGCGCTCTCGCAACGCTCCGATTACTTGGCTGCGCGGAAACGGGTGGAGGCCGAGCGCCCGCTGCTGGCACGCGCCAAGAACGATCTGCGTCAGCGCGTTGATCTGACGCTTTCCACCGGCTACAGCGGACTGCGCGAAGGGATTTACCCGTCGAGTTATCTAGTGTCTCCCTTCTATGGCGTGCGCGGCCTGGATGCGGTGGCTGGCGTGCGCTACGAATTCTCGCCCCGCAACAATGCGGCCGAGGGACGGCTTGCTCAGATCGAAGCGTTCACCCGTCAAGTTGAGCTGCGCGCAGCCGATACCGGGCGAGCGATCGCCACGGCGGTGCTGATCGCGCTGGCGGGCGTGCGAAACGCGGGCCTGCGTCTGGAGAAAGCGCGCGAATCGGTGCAAGCGTTTGAGGCGGCGCTGTATGGCGAGCGGGAAAAGTACCGCCTCGGGTTCGGGTCCCTTGTGGACATTCTTACTATTGAGGACCGCTTGACTGCCTCGTTGGCAGTTCAGGTCCAAGCCCGGTTGGATGCGGCCGTTGAGATGGCACGCTTGCGCCAAGCCACTGGCACGTTGGTGGAACCGAACGCGGCCGCGCCGGTGGCAAACCGCGAGGCCTTCGTCACTCTTCCGGTACCCCGATGAATCCAGAAATCTTTCGCAAAGTTTCGATTGAGCGACTCTCCTCGCCTGAACAGCTCGATCAATTGTTGAAGGTGAATTCCACGCGAAGCTGGGCGGCGCTGCTGGCTGTTTTGGTTCTGCTCGGGATGGCCGTTGTGTGGGGCTTTCAGGGATCGATCGCAACCACCGCGCCTGGACAGGGTGTCATTGTTCGAACTGGCGGCGTGCTGAATGTGGTGTCCAGCGGAGCCGGAGTGGTGGCCGTGCTGAACATCAAAGTGGGAGATCGCATCCGCAAGGATCAGGTGATTGCGCAAGTGGCCCAGCCCGCGCTGATGGAACGTATTCGCGCCACCCGCGAAGCTGGTGCCGAAGCCGGACGCCAACGCAGCGTGGCGAGCCAGATGCGGAGCGGAAGCGCCAAACTCCAGGTAGACGCCTTGAATCGGCAGCGCCAAAATGCCGCGCGCGAGATTAAAGTACTGCAGGAGCAGGCCAAGCTGGTCAACGAGCAGATCCCAGTCGAGGCCGATCTGCTGGCCAAAGGACTCTTGACTCGTCAGCAGACGCTGGTTACTAAACAGAAACTGGTCGAGATCGAGGGAAGGATCGCGGGGCTCAATGCCGACCTGACGCGCTACGACGCGGAACAGTTCGCGATCGAGAGCCAGCCGATGCAGGCGGATGTGGAGATGCACTCGCGCGTCACCAGCTTGGAGCGCGATTTGGCCGGCTTGCGCAAGGAACTCGAGGTGTCGGCAAACGTGGTTAGCCCGTATAGCGGCGAGGTGATTGAGCTGCGGGTTGCGCCCGGGTCGGCGGTCACTGCAGGCGTGCCGATGCTCAGCATCCAGCTCGACGTGGATCAGTTGGATGTGCTGGTCTACGTGCCGTCATCAATGGCCAAGCAGATCCGTATCGGCCTGGACGCGCAAATCTCGCCCTCCACGGTCCGGCGGGAGGAGTATGGTTATCTTCGGGGCGAAGTGACGTCTGTGGCTAATTATCCCGCCACGCCTGCCGCGTTGATGCGCAATTTTCAGAATGAGCCGCTGGTGAATTCGCTGACGGGCGGCGGCCCTGTTACCGAGGTGAACGTGCGCCTGTTCGTGGATGCGAAGACGCCTAGCGGGTATCGATGGTCGTCGCCCTTGGGACCTCGCGTGAAGCTCTCGAGCGGCACTTTGGTTTCAGCGCAGATCGTCACACGGCGGCAGCGACCGATTGATTTGGTGATTCCGTCGGTGAAGGAGCTGCTCGGCTTGAGCTAGCGTTAGATGAAGAGGGTGCTGTCGGCTTGCAGCAGCTGATGATTCTGAGATAAGTCCCATGCATGCCGCGCGAGGGGGTCGGCCGGCGCACGGAACCGCCAAACAGCACCCGGTCAAGCCGGAGATCACTCCTTGGATGTCCTTCTAAAGATATCCCTCTAAATTTAGCGATAAACTGTTGCATGGCGTTGGTCATTTGGTCTCCGTAGTGGATCCGTTCACCCAAACAACTACACCTTTCGGGGGA
>JANXQZ010000848.1 GCA_025353235.1 Bryobacterales bacterium | reverse complement strand
GAGATCGTTGCCGCTCGCCGCGTTGAGGGAAGTGAACCCTGACAGTGCAGCCTCAGTTGCAGCAGGTCGCCATAGCTCCATGAATTCCCCATGGAATTGGTTGCCGCCACTGCGCGTCACGATATTGATTACGGTGCCCGTGCTGCCTCCGAACTCGGCCGAGAAGGCGTTGGTCAAAATCTGCATCTCCTGCATGGCGGCCAAGGGAACGGTACTGAAGATAGTTTGTCGACCCCAGGCATCGTTTCCAGTGCTGCCGTCGACCACGAAGGAAACCTGCCGCCGTCCAGCTCCATTGCTGGTAAATAGATTTTGATTGATAAAGACGTCGCCTTGATTGAGAGCCGGGCGGTTGGCGGCATTCAACAATGGCAGGAATGTGATTTTGCGATTGAGCAACGGCGTTTCCTGCATCTGAACGGCACCTAAACGGTCGCCCAACTGAGGCTGATCGGTCCGCACTTCGCCCACGACTCCGGTTACTGAAACCTGCGTCAAACCCCCAATTACATTGAGCCGCAGTGTCACGTTGGCGGTTCCTCCGCCTGCCAGAGTGATGTCGCTCAGAGTGGCGTCGGCGAAGTTTAGCTTGGCGGCGGTAATCCTGTACGTGCCCGAAACGGGAAGACCAGCGAGAGAAAATTTTCCATCTTCGTCGGTGTTTGTGCTCCTTTCGAATCCGCTGAGTGCGTTGGTGGCGGTGATCCGCGCACCCGCGACGAGTGCATGCGTCTGGTCTAAGACTTGGCCGGAAACGGTCGCGGTGTCCGGCGTCTGAGCAGCGCTAAGGAAGGGAAAAAGGAGCAATAGCAGACAGACTCGAGGCATTCGGGTTCCTAAAACAATTCGATTTATAGAATAAGTTTCAATATTACCAGCGTCGTAGGGGAAGCGCGACATAATAGAGGACGAACCCGCTGGGGCAGGATGGCATCATGCGCGCCGCTTGATAATCGGCGCAAGTGGCGGGTTATCAACCCGCCTGCAGGTTGGCAACCTGCCCCACAAGGGCAAGTGCGATGAACAAGGTTCAATGGGCATGTTTGGTGAAACGACGTCAAAACGAAGAAAACGACGCCAGTGCTATGGATAGCTCGATCCTGCAACGGCTTAAGCGAGAGACGCAGGCTTGTCACGCCGATCTGGAGCGCCGCGTTGACGTGCTGAATCGTGTGCAGACCGTGGCAGGGTATCGCCGATTGCTGCAAACGTTTTACGGAGTTTATTGTCCGCTGGAAGCGGAGATCCTGCGGTCTAAATCCGAAATCGCGCAATGGCTGCCGGATATTGAAGATAGAATGCGGACGGGTTCGCTGCGGCGCGATTTGAACGTGCTGGATAGCTCCGGCTCTGAAGACTTGCCGCTTGCACCCACGTCGCCGCTTCGCTCGCTTGCCGACCAGTTCGGTTGCTTATACGTGCTGGAAGGCTCTACTTTGGGCGGCCAATTCATAGCGCGTGACGTACGTGCCAACCTGAACTACACGCCCGAGAATGGCTGCGCTTTTTTTGCCAGTTATGGCGCAAATATTGGAACGATGTGGAGAAAGTTCCGAGAAGCGATCGAAGCATACGCGGCTTCTCAGCCTGATCGCCACGACACCATCATCCACTCAGCGGTCGCCACGTTTCAAACCTTCGGCGATTGGATCGACCACACCTCATGAGCACACTCGAAACCATCATCACACCCAAGAACGTTGACCTGACGAATTGCGATCAGGAGCAGATCCAATACGCTGGGGCCATCCAGCCGCATGGCGCGATGCTGGTCCTGAGGGAGCCGGAACTCCGAATTCTGCAGGCCAGCCAAAATACGGGGGAGCTGCTAGGCATCCCTGCCGAGGAGCTAGCGCGCACCAATCTCCGACGCCTGTTCAACGAAGAACAGCTCGATGGCATCCGCGTGCGTCTTCGCCTGGAGAACCTGGAGCGCGCGCCTATCCACGTCGCCCGAACGCGCTTGAGCGGCCGCGACTTCGATGTGCTCGCGCATCGCTATGACCAAGTTCTTATTCTCGAACTGGAGGCGAGACCCGAAGTAGCCGACGTGCCCGTACTCGATCTCTATTCCGACTTGCGAGGCGCAATTTCTAAGCTCCAGGCCACTACCGGTCTGCAATCTTTCTTCGACCTGGCGGCCCAACAGGTTCGCGCATTCACCGGATTTGACCGCGTGATGGTCTACAAATTCATGGAAGACCACAGCGGGTGGGTTCGATCGGAAGCGCTCGCCGACGGCATGCAGCCCTATCTTGGCCTGCACTATCCCCCATCCGACATCCCGGCACCCGCTAGGCGACTGTTCTCTTTAACCTGGGTTCGCCATCAGCCCGATCTCGCGTATATACCCGTTCCCATGCTCCCCGAGAACAATCCGGTAACGGGCGGACCGCTCGACATGAGCTACGCATTTCTACGCAGCGTCTCCATCATGTATATCGATTACTTGAAGAACATGGGAACCCGGTCGAGCATGGTGATGACTCTTCTCAAGAACGGCGAGCTCTGGGGGTTGATCGCCTGCCATCACCACACCGGTCCTAAACACGTGCCCTATGAAGTGCGCGTGGCTTCTGAATTTCTGGCTCACATGGTCTCCATGATGATGACCGCGAAGGAGGACCTGGAGAACTACGAATACCGAACGAAGCTCAAATCCACTCAGACCAAGATGGTGGAAAACGTCTCCCGGCACGCAGATTTCGTTGCCGGTTTCCTTGAGGACACGCCCAATCTGCTGGATTTCGTGAAGGCCGACGGAGCGGCGATCAGCGTCAACGGGCGCATAACACCGATGGGCTCCACTCCCTCGCAAACCGAAATCCAGCAGATCGTCACGTGGCTCTCGACAGCAATGGATCGGCACGTATTCGCGACCGACAGCCTCTCCGCGCACTTTCCCGAGGCTGCGGCGTTTAAAGACCGCTGCGCCGGTCTGCTGGCGCTTCGGTTTTCCAAAGCGAACGACGATTTTCTCTTGTGGTTCCGCCCTGAGATCATTGAGACCGTGAATTGGGCGGGCGATCCGCACAAACCAGTGGACATCTCCGACGATGGACAGCGGTTGCTGCCGCGCACCTCGTTCGCGCTATGGAAAGAGACGGTCCGGCTGAAGTCGTCGCCGTGGTCGGATGTGGAGCTGGAGGCGGCAAAAGAGCTGCGAGCGGCGCTTCTTGAATTGGTGCTCAGCCGTGCCGAGGAACTTGGCAGGCTGTATGCCGATCTGGAGCGCAGCCACGCCGAGCTCGACTCCTTCGCCTACGTCGCATCCCACGATTTGAAGGAGCCGCTCAGAGGCATTCACAACTACGCGGACATTTTGCGGGAAGATTACGCGGACAAGCTGGATGAGGAAGGCAACGCCAAGCTTGCCACCATGAGCCGGCTCAGCCAGCGCATGAACGACCTGCTTGATTCGCTACTCGAATATAGCCGCTTGGGACAGGCGAAGTTCGCAAAGACCGAGGTGGATCTAAACGGAGTTGTCAGCGAGGCGCTGGATCTGCTTCAATTTCGAATCCGTACGGAGGCCGTTACGATTCGGATTCCTCGGTTGTTGCCCATCATCAAGGGAGACCAGATGCGCCTGGTTGAAGTGTTCACGAATCTGATTTCCAATGCGATCAAGTACAACGACAAAGCGGCCAAGGAAGTGGAAATCGGCTTCGAAGAACCTGCGTTGACGGGCCAACCAGTGCTGTTCGTTCGAGATAACGGAATTGGGATTCGGGAAAAGCATTATGATGAGATATTCCAGATTTTCCGCCGCTTGCACGCACGCGACGAGTTCGGCGGAGGCTCCGGCGCGGGCCTCACAATAACCCAGAAAATCATTGATCGGCAGGGCGGGCGCATTTGGGTGAAATCGAATACGGGCCAGGGAACAACGTTTTATTTTACGCTCGGCCAGGACTCTGCGTCGAAAGTGAAAGCATGAGATCAGAAGGCAGTAATGGCAACTGATCTCAGACGCATACTCATCGTGGATGACAGCGCAGAGGACCGTGCGGTTGCGATACGACTCTTAAGCAAGGCGGCAAATTGGGATTGGCGGTTCACCGAGGCAAGCAAAGGCGAGGAAGGGTTGACTCTCGCCCTTACAGGCGGGCCGTTCGACTGTATTCTGCTCGATTATTGCCTTCCCGAGATGGACGGGTCAGAATTTCTAAAATTGCTAAAAGAGCGCTTGGGCGAGCCTGGAATGGCCACGGTGGTACTGACCGGTACAGGCGACGAATCGGTCGCAGTTCGAGCAATGAAGTCAGGTGCGCAGGACTACCTTTCGAAGACCTATTTAAACTCCGAACTTCTCCTTCGCGCGGTAGAGAATGCGATCAGCCGTTTTCAACTGATCCTCGCAAACCTGAAGTCCTCTCAGGCGCTTGCCCAAAGTGAGGAACGGCTCCGTCTGGCGTACGAGGCGGCGCAGATGGCGCAGTCTGTAGGCGGGGTGGGCACGTGGGACTGGGACATACGATCCAACGCGACAGCGGTTTCGCCCAGTTGTTATCCCCTGCATGGATTGAAAACGGACCACACTCCCCTGACCTATGCCGATTGGTTGGCTCTGGTCTACCAGGAGGATCGCCCCCGTGTTGACACCACGCTGAGGCACGCGTTCGCGGAGGGAGAGTCTTTCGATTTTGAGTATCGAGTGGTGTGGCCGGACGAGTGCATACACTGGCTGCGAGGCACCGGTCAGGTGCGGCACGATGCTGGCCGCCATCCAGTCCGCTGCAGCGGCGCCGTGGCCAACATCAATGACCGAAAACGCATGGAGTTGGCCTTGCGGGATCGCGATCACAGGCTGCGGGCGATCTTCCAGAGCGCGTTCCAGTTCATCGGTCTGCTCACGCCCGACGGTATCCTGGTCGAAGTGAATCGCGCGGCGCTGGACTTTGGCGGACTCTCCGAAAACGACGTGCTTGGCATGCCGTTCTGGGATGCTCCCTGGTGGACCGCTTCGCCCGAAACTCAGCAGCAATTACGAGAGGCAATCGCACGAGCGGCTGCGGGCGAGTTCGTGCGTTACGACGTCGAGGTTCGCGGCGAGGGCGAACGCACCATGTACATCGATTTCTCGCTATCCCCGGGCCGAGACGAGAAAGGCGAGGTGGTGCTGCTCGTGCCCGAGGGCCGCAACATTGAAGATCGAAAGCGTGCCGAAAGTGACCTGAGACGGTCGAACGAAGGCCTGCAACTGTTTGCTGATGCTGCGTCTCATGATCTGAAATCTCCCGCAAATACGGTGACCACCCTGACTGAACTGATCAGCAAGAGGTACCGAGGACGCCTCGATTCGGAGGGAGACAAAATCATCGGCATGATCCTCGCCGCGACTAGCCGAATGCAGGACCTAATTACCGATTTACTCAGATATACGCGTGCCGGAGCGCCCGAAGAACCGCAGCTGATGACGTCTATGACAGACGCCCTGAATGCCGCTCTGATCGATTTACACCAAAGCATCGAGGAAAGCGGAGCCGTGATTTCGCATCACAATCTGCCCGTTGTGACGGTGCAAGGCACGCAGATCCGGCATGTCTTTCAGAACCTGATCGCAAATGCGATCAAGTACAGTCGCTCAAGCGAGACGCCGCGCATCGACATCTCCGCACAGAGGCAAGACGGGAGATGGGTGTTCGTGATCGGCGACAACGGACAAGGTTTCGAACCGCAATTTGCCGAGTCGATTTTTCTGCCGTTCAAGCGCCTCCACGGCAATGAGATTCCGGGCAGCGGCATTGGACTAGCTACGTGCCGCAAGATTCTGGATCGCCATGGAGGCAAAATCTGGGCGGAATCGATGCCTGGGCGCGGCTCGACGTTTTACTTCACCTTGCCCGCTGCGATAGTAACTCCGCTGGGCGTTAAAGGGCAGGTAGCTTAGGCCTTACTTGGGAAGCGTGAACTTAAACGTGGATCCTGGTCCTGCTTCCGACTCTACCCAGATTCGCCCGTCCTGGCGTTCGACAATTCGTTTGCATAATGCAAGTCCGATGCCGGTACCGGGATACTCACGTCCATGCAGACGTTTGAAAATCCCAAAAATTTGATCGTGATACCGGGGTTCGATTCCCAAGCCGTTATCGGCGAACGAGAACACCCACTCCTCGCCTTTTTCCTCTGCGGAGACATGGATTTTTGGACTGTCAGGGCCGTGGTACTTGATTGAATTGCTCACCAGGTTCTGAAACACTTGTACAAGTTGGCCGAAATCGGATTGCACTTCGGGCAAGCCAGCGTGCGTAATTTCAGTGCCAGTCTCTTTGATCGAACTATCCAGATTCATCAGCACGCCTTGGAGGACGGCTTCGGTGTCCACCGTACTCAGCACTTGCTCCCGAACATTCAACTGGTAGGAGTAGGCCAGCAGGTCGCTCAGCAGGCTATCCATCCGGTGCACGGAGTCGGTGATGTAGCCCATAAACTCGCGGGCTTCGTCGTCTAACTTATCTGCATACCGTCGACCGAGCAGTTGCGTGTAGCTTGCCACGGTTCTTAGGGGTTCTCGAAGATCGTGGGAAGCCGCGTATCCAAATTGGCGCAACTCCTCATTGGCGCGCAGCAGTTCAGCAGTGCCGTCCTTCACGCGCCGCTCCAGCTCGCTGTTGAGTCGACGGACTTCGTCCTCGGCCCGCTGGCGCTCGCGAATGCTGCGCTCCAGCTCGGAGTTGCGGGTCTCCAGCATGGTGGCGTGTTTCTGAAGCAGATCGCTCTTGATGCTGAGATCGACGAAGACCGATACTTTGGATCGCAGCACTTCCGGGTTGATGGGCTTGTAGAGAAAATCAACGGCACCGGCGTAGTAGCCCCGGAAGAGATGCTCGTCGTCCTTGTGGGCCGTAACGAACAGGATAGGCGTGTGCCTGGAACGTTCACGCTCGCGAATCAACGTTGCGGCTTCGAATCCATCCATCTCCGGCATGTTGACATCGAGCAGGATCACCGCGAAATCGTCGTTCAGGATATGGCGGAGCGCCTCTTTTCCCGAGGTGGCTTTCACCAGGTCTTGACCTAAATCCTCCAGGATGGCTTCGAGGGCGAGCAGATTTGCAGGACGGTCGTCAACCAGCAGGATTTTTGCCTTTTGGGGCTGAGTCTCCGCGCTCATCTCGCGAGCTTCGCTTCCCGCGCTTAGAGGCATGGTCTTCAGAATCCCTTCTTTGGGAGTCATTGCTGTTCGGCAACTCGAGGCAGCCAAGCTCTCAGCAGCCAAATCAAATCGTCAAGATTAACGGGCTTGGCGATGTAGTCCGACGCGCCTGCCTCCAGGCACTTTTCACGGTCACCCTTCATCGCCTTTGCCGTGAGCGCGATGATGGGAAGGTTTCGGAACTGAGGGATCTGGCGGATTGCACGCGTAGTTTGATACCCGTCCATCTCGGGCATCATGATGTCCATTAGCACCACTTCGATGCCGGGCATCTTGTCGAGAATCTCCAGCGCCTCGCGGCCACTCTCGGCATGCAAAACTTTCAACTTGTGCCGCTCCAGCACGCTGGTCAGCGCGAAGATATTGCGAACGTCATCATCGACAACTAATACCTTTCCTCCAGCGATCCACGTATCCTTCTTTTGACGCGCTTGCTCCAGCACGCGGCGCTGATCTTCAGGAATGTTTGCTTCTACCCGATGGAGAAACAACGCCGTTTCCTCCAGCAGGCGTTCGGCGGAACGCACTCCGCGCACGAGAGCCGTTTTCGCAAGTTCCTTCAGCTTTTCTTCCTCTTCGGGCGCAAGATCGTCGCCTGTGTAGACAATAACTGGAAGTTCAAGCCCGCCTGGTTGGCGTTGAAGCTGCCCGATAAAATCGAACACATTTATATCCGGCTGCCTTAAGTCCATCACCATGCAATCGAATCTTCTTTCCATGACCGACTTCAGCGCCTGCTCGCCCGTGCTCACGAAGGTGGTCTCAACGTCCGCTGCGGAAATCAATGTCGCGAGCCGCTTGCGCTGACTCTCATCGTATTCGACGACCAGCAGGTTTCTCTCGTTCCGGTCAATTGAATTCCTGACCTTATCGAAGATATCGATGAGCGCTTGCTTGTCGATTGATTTTTCAAGGTAGGACCTGGCGCCGAGCGACAAGCCTCGGCGGCGGTCCACATCAATCGATATTACATGGACTGGAATATGGCTGGTGGAGGGCTCGTGCTTGAGCCGGTCGAGCAGTGTCCATCCAGCCATGTCAGGAAGCCTGATATCCAATGTGATTGCGTCAGGCCGCAACTCACGAGCCAAACTGAGGCCTCGGTCTCCTCTGAGTGCTACCACCACCTTTAGATCTCGATCATGGGCGAGATCGCAAAGAATGCGGGCGAATGTCGGATCATCTTCCACAATGAGAAGCACCTTGTCGCCTGGCTTGAGATTATCGCGATCGTCGTGGACCTCCACGGGCTGGAAGGCAGAAACGGGAAGTTTCTCCGGGGCGGCAATAGAAGACTTGGCCTCCGGTTTGGCTTCGGTTTTTCTTGTGGGCGGCGGGAGTTCTTTTCTCCGCTGCTCACGCTGGGGGGCCGGAGCTGCAATGTAATTCGCCGGAAGATACAGGGTGAACGTGCTGCCTTCTCCCACCTTGCTCTCCACCTTTAACTCTCCGCCCAGCAGCCGAGTCAATTCGCGGCTGATGGAAAGGCCAAGCCCAGTGCCTCCATACTTTCGACTGGTTCCACCATCCGCTTGGCGGAATGCCTCAAAGATCACACCCTGCTGATCGCCGGAGATGCCAATTCCCGTGTCCGTTACGGCGAATGCCAAGACGCTCTCGGCTTGGCTCAAGATAGAGTGGGCCGGATTCCAGCCATCCTGGGCACGTTGAACGGTCATCAGGACCTTGCCATGATCTGTAAACTTCAGCGCGTTCGAAAGGAGATTTTTGAGAACTTGCTGCAACCGCTTCGGGTCGGTATAAATTGTTTTGGGCAGACTCTGATCGATCTCGATCTCAAACAGAAGGCTTTTCTCCTCCGCAACATGGCGGAAAGTTCGCACCGCGTAATCCTGCAGATCAGCCAGGAAAACTTGGTCGAGGTCCACGGCCATCATCCCGGATTCGATCTTTGCGAGATCGAGAATATCATTAATCAGACTCAGCAACTCGGTTCCGGACTGATAAATGGTTTGGGCGAACTGTACCTGCTTGGGTGTCAGTTTGCCTTCCGAGTTGTCGGCCAACATTTGAGCAAGTATGAGCAGACTGTTTAATGGAGTCCGCAACTCGTGCGACATATTCGCCAGGAACTCTGACTTGTATTTCGAAGTAAGAGCAAGTTGCTCTGCCTTTTCCTCCAACGCCTGTTTGGCGAGTTCAACCTCCCGATTCTTTGTCTCTACCTCGGACTTCTGGTCGGCCAGGAGTTGCGCCTTTTCCTGCAATTCGGCATTAGTGTGCTGAAGCTGATCCTGCTGGTTGCGAAGCAATTCCTCGGATGCCTGGAGCGTGCTCGCCTGCTGCTCCAGTCGGCGGTTGCCTTGGGTGAGTTCTCTCTGCTGGCTTTGCAGTTCTTCTGCCAAAGCCTGGGATTTTGCGAGCAGTTGCTCGGTGCGCATGGTGGCCGCAATTGTATTTAAAACAATTCCCATGCTTTGAGTCAGCTGATCCAGGAAAGCTAAATGGATCTCGCTGAAATGGTGGAAAGATGCCAGCTCCACGACGGCCTTCACTTCACCTTCGAAGAGTACAGGCAACACCACAATATCGAGCGGCGTCGATTCGCCTAGGCCTGAACTGATCTTGATGTAGTCGGCCGGCACGCAAGTGAGCAGGATCCGTTCCTTCTCAAGCGCACATTGCCCCACCAGGCCTTCGCCGGGACGGAACTGATTTGCGAGCGACTTGCGCTCCTTATATGCATAGCTTGCGAGCAGCTTGAGCAGTTGCTGATTTTCATCCGTGTCATTGATGTAGAACACCCCCTGATGCGCATTCACCAGCGGAGCCAATTCAGAGAGGATCATGCGCGCTACAGCGATCAGATCGCGCTGACCTTGCAGCATATTTGTAAAACGGGCGACGTTGGTCTTTAGCCAATCCTGGTCCGTGTTCTTGCGAGTGGTCTCTTTGAGATTGAGAATCATCTCATTGATGTTGTCTTTAAGATTGGCCACTTCGCCTTGAGCTTCCACCGCAATGGCGCGAG